>CAYVNL010000025.1:0-12896 GCA_964452925.1 uncultured Candidatus Saccharibacteria bacterium | reverse complement strand
TTTACACCGATCTACATGAATCTTCCATGGGTGGATTCTCGGACGACTTCTATTGGTCGTCTACTGAGTACGATAGCAACTACGCGTGGCGCATGTACTTCAGTGGTGGGAGCGAGGGCGGCGGCAGTAAGGGCAGCGACCGTCGCGTCCGTTGTGTTCGTAGGCATTAAAAATGATAAATCTTCCTTTATAAAAAGATACTTTGGACTTTGGACTTTGAAAATTTTTGCTTATCAGAAATTTTCAGAAATTATATAACCAATCTATTTACCAACACATCCCCTTAAATCAGAGACATAGACATAACCAGCTAACCTTATCTTAGTTCTAACATTGTTCACGACACGGGAGCATATATGATAAATAATTCTTATAACCTAAAAAAACTTCCTTGGTCTTTTATTCTATGGTATAATGCAAGAGTTAAACTATATTAATTAAACTTTATGAAAAATTTTTCTAGAAACAGAGATTCAAGGAATAATAGAGAAAGAGGAGAGCGACCTCAAATGCATAGTGCAGTTTGTGCAACTTGCGGTAAAGTGTGCGAAGTACCATTTAGACCAACAGGAGATAAGCCAATTTATTGTAGTTCTTGTTTTGAAAAAGAAGGGGGCTTTTCTTCAAGAAGAAGAGATGGCGGCAGCGGTCGTAGAGACAAAGAATCAAGAACAATGTTTTCAGCACAATGTGATAGTTGTGGAAGTCGATGCGAAGTACCATTTAGACCAACAGGAGATAAGCCAATTTATTGCAGCTCCTGTTTTGAGAACGTTGAACGAAATAGAGGTGATTTTAGGAACCAGAATAAAGAGAAAAATGAAGTTACCAGAACAGATACATCTATGATTAACGATCAACTTATAAGTATCAACAGTAAATTAGAAAAAATACTTCTTACTTTAAATCCAGAAAATAAAAAAACAGCTTCTGTGAAAAAAGAAATTGTTCTAGATAAAAAAGATATTGATGTGGATCTTACAGACAAACAAAAAGATAAAGAGAAGGCATCTACCAAGAAAAAAGAAATTAAAAAAGTACTAAAAAAGGCTTTAAAAAATAAAAAATAGAAAATATATTTCCTAATTAAAAGAGTCTTTAAAGGGCTCTTTTTTAAATATAAGGAAAGTAATAAAATAATAAAGATTGGTTTTCTATAATGACCATTAAGTTTTTGCTAATTAGTTAAAAGTTTGAAAATGGTTATACCTAGAAAATAATAACTGACAAAGAATTTAAAACTCAAGATAACTTTTTTGATTTTTTATTTTGTGATACAATAACAATGATAGATTATATTAATTAAATTAATTTTGTGAAAAAATACTTACTATTGTTTTCGTTATTATTGGTTATGTTATTTTCGCTTGGTGCTTGGCAATCTCAGGCAACGGTAGGTGGGCCTACATATATTTATGATTTTAAATATAATCCATTAGATGAGTCAGTTTATTATACATCACAATCAGATAATGGCAGAGGATGTCCGCCAATACTTGCAAAGATATCTTTAGTTACCGGTAAATCTGAGATTGTTTTTTCTTGTGATGATGGTGAAAAGCTGTCTTCAACATCTTTGGTTAATTATGAAATTAATAAAATAACTAATGATCTTAAACTGCTCACACCACTTAATTTAAGAGAAAATGATATAACAATTGATATTAAATTTTCAAATTCCGAATATTTTAATTCTGAAGGTGATTGGTTAAAGAATCATAATTTTTTTACTTCTGTTTATCAAGGTAATAAAAAAGTTACAGATTTTACAATAACTGGATGCAACATAGAACAACCTTTTATTTTTTCAGGTTATGCTGTTCCGGGTTTTGATAAAAAAATAATATTATTATCTTCAGCTGTTAATGATTGCTGGGAAGGGGGATATATTTTTGAAAAATTATACGTTGTTGATGGGGTTGATAATTTAAATAAAGAATACGAGTCTAATTCATATAAAGGAAGCTCAGCTTTAGTACCAAACAAAGGATCTTTGATTATTTTTGAGTCAGATAAAATAAACGAGAACAGAGAGACAAGCAATAACGAAAATGTAAACACATCCGATGATTTAAAAGAAAAACCTGAAAACCAATCGTCTATTTTGGTTTTAATTGTAATATCACTATCATCTATTTTGATTGGTGTTTCAATTAGTAAGTTGTTTGTTAAAAAAAGACCACTAGATTAGATTTTATTAGGGTATTTGCTTTATATATTAGATCGATACTCTTTATGATACGGGCTTCTTTAACTTTTATTATATTTAAGTTAAATAGAATAGAATTAAAAATCTTTATCAGTTTTTTGTAAAAAAAGAACGCTGTTTAATTTATATAACAACGTTTTTGTTTATTATTTCATTCCTTTTCTTGATTTGTCGTGGAGAGTTGCAAGGCCAGAAATTAAGGCAATTTGTTGGGCGGAGGTATCAACATGACAATCAAAATTTATAAATCTATATCTTTATTTATTTTTAGTTAAGTTAATTGTTTTTGTTGGGTACGCAAATTCAATGCCCTTTTTTTCAAACTCTTCTTTAATCTTAAGAAGTATTCTTTCATTAACTTCCATAAAAATATTATAATCAGGAGAATCAACGAAAAAGACAATTTCGTAATCTAAAGAGAAGTCATTAAAAGCAATAAAATGAATTCGATCAATTATAGCAAAGTCTTCTTTCTCGACGATTTTTTTAATAATACCAGGAATCATCTTCATTTTTTTAGTTGGAGTTTCGTAAATTATTCCTATCTTAAAACTAGATCGTCTTTGTTTCATGTTCCTCATATTGTGTATCTGAACGGTTGTTAGTTCTCTATTAGATATAATAATTTCTTCTCCTTGCAGGGCCCTAATACGAGTGCTTTTGATTCCTATTTTTTCTACTGTTCCCCAATTATCTCCAACAACAATAAAATCTCCTTCGACAAATGGTTTATCAAAATAGATAGAGAAGGAACTAAACAAATCTGATAAAATGCCTTGAAGAGCAAAAGCAATAGCAATTCCTCCTATGCCCATACCAGCAATAAGGCTGGTAACATTTACCCCTAGGATTGATAAGATAATTAATCCGACAAAAATCCACAATATACCTTTTGCAATATTTCCTAGTGCACGCATCATTGCCTTGCCCCCTAATGCTACTTTCTTTTTAACATATTCAGTTAGAAAAAAATCAATAAATTGGTTACCAATAATTATTACTCGATAAGATGTCCAGAAAAGTAAAATTAAACCTAGCCCATCATAAATAATATCAGGAACCTTAATTACGGAAAGAGCAATATAAAAAGAAATATAAAGATAGAAAGGGAATCTAATTTTATTAATAATATCTAGAAAAAGCTTAAAAACTTTGTTTCCTTTTATTTTTCTAGAGATTTTTTGAAAAAGAAAGTTTTTTATGAGAAAAAATCCTAAAGAAAGAATTAAGAAAATAGCTAAAAAAACAGCATATTGCCAAATACTATTTCCTAAATATTCAACCTCCCAAATTGTGTTAAAAAAAAGATTTTTCATATTTTTATTAATTTTAAACTTTTTTAATTCTATCATAAAGTATTTTAACTTCAATGATTTATTGCTATTTTAACTTATTACTAGTCGATAAAAAATAAGCTTGACCTATAGAAGAATAAAAAGTAAAGTTAATTTATTACAAAGCTAAGTTTAAAAAAATGAATAAAGAAAATAAAACAATGATTAAGATTCTTGTTGGCGTTGCTTATTTAGGAATGATAGGTGTTAACGCTCTTGCAAATATTTTACCAATTAACAATATGACAACTGGAGATATATCTAATAAATATGGTAATCTTTTTGCTCCAGCTGCTATAACATTTTCAATATGGGCTTTGATCTACTTTTTATTAGCAGCCTATGTTGTTTATCAGTTTGGTTTTTTTCAAAAAGATAGAGGGATTTCTAAAGATAAATTATTTGGTGATATAGGCATTTATTTTATAATAAGTTCTTTTATTAATTCTTTGTGGATATTTTCATGGCATTATAATTTAATTTGGCTTTCAGCTATACTTATTTCAATTTTATTATTTTGTTTAATAAAAATTGCTAATATTTTAAAAAAAGAAAATCTTTCTATTAAAGATAAATTTTTTATAAAAACCCCTTTTAGTATTTATTTTGGATGGATAACGGTGGCGACAATAGCAAATATTACAACTTTTTTAGTTAGCATTAATTGGAATGGATTTGGACTAAGCAATCCTTTTTGGACAATTATTATTTTGATAATAGGGTCAATAATAGGAATTATTCGTATGACAAAAGATAATGATTTAGCTTATGGATTAGTTTTTATTTGGGCTTATCTTGGGATTTTAATAAAACATCTTTCATCTATTGGTTTTGACGGAGAATATAAAAACATAATTATAACGGTTATATTTTGTATGTCTTTGCTTTTAGTTTCTGAAATTTTTCTTTTTATTAACAATAAATTAAAAAGACATGAAAAAAAACAGAATTTAATCCATTAGGTTTTTTAGGATTTTTAGGCTTTCTTAGTTTTTTTGGCCTATTTTATCCTTCTTTTTATTTTCTAAATCTTTTATTCTTTTTATTGTTTTTAGGATTTATTCCTTGTGGAGATAAAATAAAAGAAAAAGGTAGCAACAAAGAAGACGATAATCCTGGAAGCTTATTTATTCCAGCCGGAGTTTTAACGGGAATGGGTATTGGTTTTTTTACAGGAAACCTTCCTGGAGGAATGTTTACAGGTCTTGGTATCGGCTTTATTCTATTTGCTGTTACTGAAATAATTAAAAAAAATAAAAGGTTGTTAAAATAATATAAAATAAAATGGAACAATTTTTAATGGACAATTTATGGCTAGTTATAATTATTGGATTGTGGGTCCTTCCTTGGAAAGCGGTGGCTTTATGGAGGTCAGCTCAAAGAAAAAATAAATGGTGGTTTATAGCTCTTCTAATAATGAATACGTTAGGATTGTTAGAAATCTTATACATCTTCGTTTTTAGTAAAAATAAAAAGTTAGAGGGCGATAAAATCGAATAATTATAAAAATAAAAAATATGAACTTCAATTCCTTTTTCAATGTAAAGGTAAAAAAAATGGATTGGCTAGATATAGGATTAATAAAGTGGAGCTGTGTTTTATTTGGAATAACAATAGCTATCTTGTTTCCAGCAATAACAGAAATTAGCGCTTGGTGGTTTATTGGGCTACTCATTGCTTTAGCCATAAGACCGATTTACAGAGTTTATTTAAAATAAACATTTCCCTATCTTTAATAGTTATTGGCTAATATATAACTATTAAAAAACTATTTTAGTTATTGGCCAGCTATTAGTTTGGACTATTTATTTCATGATTAAATCTATTAGAATAGGTAAATTTAGTTTTTTAGAACCATTAAAATCGATATGGTTTTTTTTAGATAGAGATAGAATTAAATTTGTTGTTTGGACTTCCATTCTTTTTATAGCTTATTTTTTTAAATTAATTCCTCCCTTAATAATAGGGTTGATTGTAGATTTTTTTATTTCTTATAATCCAGGTGATTCCTTGAATCAGTTTTATTTTTATTGTTTTTTAATTGGATCACTATATGTTTTTGTTAGTATTATAAGATTGATTTCAAAAAGAATATTAGGTGATATTTCTTTTCGTTCAAAGTATAGAGTTAAGGTTTCGGGGTTTGAAAAGTTGATCGATTTTTCCGTAAAGTGGCACGATAAAGAAAGTTCAGGTAATAAGGTTCAGAAAATGTTAAGTGGGGGCGATGCGGTTAATAATTGGATAAGGCTTATTTATTCTGAAATATTACCTATCTCAGTCGTTTTTATAGGAACCGTAACCATTTTTTTATTTTTAGATTTAAAATTTTTATTATTCATTATTGTATATATAACTTTATTTTTCTATATAGAATTTCATTATAATAAAAAAATATCAAAACTAGTCTATCAACAAAATAAAGCGATAGAGCGGTCCTCAGGAGCTTATTTTGAAAGCACAAATAATTTATTATCAATAAAATCTTTAAGAGCTAAGGCTGAGGTTTCAAAAAACATAGAAAAACATGAAAAAGATGTATTAAACATAAGTTATGAAATTCGTAAGTATGGAATTAGGAAGTGGCAGTTTTTTCAAATACTAACAGGAATTTCTTTGATTTTTTTCTTACTTTTAGTTGGCAATGGAGTTGTTTTGGGTACAATGACAATTGGTTTTATTTTCGTTTCTTATAGTTACTTTGAGAATCTTCGTCATGCAGCAGCAGACATTACAAGGATTATAGATTCAATTATTGAAAATACAGCAGCAATAAAAAGAATGATGCCAGTTTTTCTAGAAGAAGAGAAAAATATTTTTGGAGATAAAAAATTTCCAAAGTGGGAGAAAATAAACATTAGAAATGTTTTTTTTAATTATTCTTCAGGTGAGCATGATTTTTATTTAGATAATTTAAATTTGAAATTATATAAAGGTGAGAAAATAGGTATTGTTGGGGGTTCCGGATCAGGAAAGTCCACTTTTGCAAAACTATTTATTGGTTTATATCCAATTGAAAAAGGAGAATTTAAGATAGGTGATTTGAATTATTATGATATTAGCGAAGTAGAGATTGCAAAAAACATATCAATTGTTTTACAAGACACAGAGCTTTTTAATATGACGTTAAAAGAAAACATTACAATGTTGAAAGACATCGATCCTAAATTATTTGATATGGCAGTTAGCGTTGCTCAATTAAAAGACGTGATTGAAAAATTACCAGAAGGTCTAAATACTGTAATTGGCGAAAAAGGTTATAGGCTTTCAGGCGGACAAAGACAAAGAATTGGAATTGCAAGAGCCGTATGTAGAAATTCAGATATTATTATACTAGATGAAGCCACATCAGCCTTAGACTCAAAAACAGAAATTGAAATTTTAAAGGGTTTTGAACAAAAATTAAAGAAAAAAACAATGATTATTATCGCTCATAGATTATCTACTTTATCTAGTGTTGATAAAATTATAGTTTTTGATAAAGGTAAAATAGTAGAGCAAGGTTGTTTTCATGAACTTAAAAAAAATCAAAAATCAATTTTTTCAAAACTTTGGAATTTACAAAATAAAAAATGAAGAATAAACTAACAATTAGTCACCCCGTTTTTATATAATAAAATAAATAAATGAAAAATTTAAATATTTTTAAACTTCCAGGAAGTTATATTGGTCTTGTTGTTAGCTTTATCGCTTCTTTGCAAATAAAAAATAATAGAATGTTTCTTTTAGAAGGAAAGAGAGACTTTGTTTGTGATTGGAATCCGATAAAAGAATTGTCTTGTTCTAATCTAATATTAATTAACATCGTTTTGTTTTTGATGATTGGTTTTTTAATCGGTGGCTTTGTTCATAAAAAAATATATTGACTCTTTTTAGAAAATTAATCATAATAAGGATATAAACAGTTCTTTTAAATCTAAAACATCTTTGTCATTTTTTACGAATGAATAACTGTTTAAAATATATAGAGGGAGGAAGATACTATGAGATCGTCATATGCGATATTCACAGAGCTATTGATCGTAATGCTATTTTTAATGGTATTATCGATCATAATCATCCCAACTATGAATAAGCAATTGAGCTTGGCCAGAGAGGCTAAGGCAAATGCAGAGCTATTATCGATTGAAAACATCATACAGCTAAGATTGATTGAGGGAACAGAAGTAACGGAAATAGAAAATTTCCTTGATCAAAATCAATACGATAGCTTTGAGATTGATGAGGAGGGATCTTTTTGTCTGCAACTAACCATGGACAATACAACATATTACATAGACGAAAGTGGTGTACCAGGAAAAGGATCATGTAATGGATCTTCTGTTCTTGAAGGAGAACCACTTCCAAATATCATTCAAGAAATGGAAGAACTAGGATTTGAATTAATTCAAATAGAGAAAATTCTTGAAGATTATCAAGACGAGTATCAAATAGACATAATTTTATTTGAAGGTGACGAAGAAAAATTTTATCTTGAATTTACCTTAAATGGTAAGAAGTATAGAATTAACCAAGAAGGGGTTATTCAAGATAGCTAGAAGGTAAGTCATTACGAAAGTAATGACTTTTCTACCCTAAGAGATAAAAAATAATAATGATAAAGATTTAAAATAATATATTATTTCTTGATAATAATTATTTAATATAAGACTGAGACCCAAGAACACCTCTTGGGTTTTCTCTTGTAAATAACATTGACAATTAAAAAAATAAAAGGGTAAAATATAAGAGTTAGAGAAATTAATATAAATAAACATGAAGCACAAAAAAGCATTCACTCTCATAGAGTTGCTAGTAGTAATAGCTGTAATAGCAATACTAGCTAGTTTAGTTGTAGTAACTCTAAGAAATGCTAGAGATGCAGCCGAAGAAGCTAAGGTTAAGGTAGAAGCCTCACAACTGAAGAGGTATGTAGAGATGCAAGAGATGACAAGTACACCAGAGCAAATGGAGACAATGGTGGATAATCTCGAAACGGAACATGACTATATAGATAACAGTAAATATTCAGAAAATAACCAAAGTTTCTGTTTTGATTATCTAATTAATGATGAGGGATGGTGTACAGACAAAAACAACATATCAATGCTAGGATCTTGTCACAAACAAGGAGAGGATGAAGGTAGATGTGCAGAACCTATGCAATATTATGACCTAACGATAAACATAACAGGAGATGGTAGCGTAACCCTCGATGAAGGAGATCCTGTTGGTAGTAGTAGCCATACATATGAGGAAGACACAGCAGTAAAAATAGTTGCAGTTCCTGATGAAGGCTATGAGTTCACAGGATGGAGTGGTGCTGAATGTACTGGAACAGGAACCTGTACTGTAACTATGAATGGTAACGAAACAGTTATAGCTGATTTTGCAGAGATAGAATATGACTTAACAATATCTATAACAGGAAGTGGCAATGTTACTCTCAATGGAGGAGATTCTGTTGGTGCTGGTAGTTATTCGTATGTAGAAGATAGAGAAGTAACGGTAGTTGCAGTTCCTGATGAAGGCTATGAGTTCACAGGATGGAGTGGTATTTCTTGTAATGGAACAGGCTCTTGTATTGTAACTATGGACAGCGATAAATCTGTCGATGTTTTATTCGAAGAGGAGATCATATTCACCTCAGCTACATTTACTAACTGTTCTAAAACTGGATCAACTGGTCCTTCTCAATCTCAGTGTGATACGGCATATACAGGAACAACGCTAGAAGGACAAGTCACTGTCACTAACGGAATTCAACAATGGACAGTTCCGGCAACAGGTATTTACAGAATAGAGGCTTATGGGGCTCAGGGGGGAGTTTCTTCTAGTACGCTAGGTAGGGGGGCTAAGATTTCCGGTGAATTTAGTTTAAGCTCAGGTCAAATAATTCAAATATTAATTGGGCAGCAAGGACAAAGAAGCTTTACTGATTCAAGTAACTATCATAGTGGCGGTGGTGGTGGAACTTTTGCTATTAAGGGAGTTTTTAGCACTGCATCAACTAGTGATATTTTAGTTATTGCAGGAGGAGGTGCTGGTAATTCGATATCATCAGGTAGTTCAAATCAAAGAGGACAAACAACAACAAGCGGTGCTTCTGGTAATAGTAGTTCGGGGGGTAGCTCTGGTGCTGATGGAGGAATTGGATCAAGTATTAGCGCTGCAAAAGGATTTAACACAATTAAGACATCACCGAATGGAACCGACAGTAGCACTGGAGGGATAGGTGGTTATGGTGGTGGAGGAGGGCCTACTTCTGGTTGGTGGAATCGTGCTGGTGGTGGGGGCGGTTATTCAGGAGGGGGCGCAAGCTCAAATACTGAAGGTCAAAATAATTATGGCGGTGGCGGCGGTTCGTATAATAATGGTTCAAATCAATTAAATACTATAGGATATAATACGGGTTATGGATATTTAGTAATCACTAAGATTTAATTAATAATTGAAATATTATAATTAGAACAAGCCAATAAAGTGGTTTGTTTTTATATTCTTTAAAGATGGTATTGCAAATAATTTGCAATTATAATAGTATATTAATATGGAGGTAAAAGATAAAATATCAAAGCTAGGATACAAGCTAACTCGCTCTCGATTGGGTGTTTTAAATTTTCTAGAAAAAGCTAATAAGCCTTATTCAGCTCAAGAAATACATAATAAGTTAAATAAAACTGATTTAGTTTCTGTTTATAGAACCCTATCATTGCTTTCTAAGATAGGCGTTGTTAACGAAGAGTTTTTTAATAAAGAAAAGAAGTATTGTTTAAACAATAGACCACATCATCACATAGTTTGCCGTAACTGTAATAAAGTTGAAAGTGTAGAGTGTAATCATAATTGGTCTAATAGTTTTAAAAATTTTAAGGACATAGATCATAAATTAATATTAACAGGCATTTGCATGAAGTGCCAAAATAAAAAATAATATTATGAAGAAAAATATTTTAATATCATTATTATTTTTAGTTGTTTTAGTTATAACCATTTTTTCACTTATTTTATTAATAAGTGATAAAAAAGAATTTGTAGAAGATCAAAAAATAAATGTAATGGTTAGTATTTTACCTCAAATTGAATTTGTTGAGCGTGTTGGTGGAGATTTGGTTAATGTTAATGAGATGATTCCACCAGGTTTTAGCCCAGCAACCTATAATCCATCACCAGGACAGCTTCAGAAACTTCAATCAGCTGATATATATTTTAGGATTGGACATATTCCATTTGAAAAAATTCAAATAGATAGATTAAAAGAGATAAACAAAAGAATGGTGGTAGTGGATACATCTGAGGGGATAGAATTATTGAGTATGTTAGATCATCAACACGAAGATGAAGAAGATGACTCACACAAAGAAGGAGACGATCCTCATATTTGGCTTTCACCTTCTCTTGTTAAAATTCAGGCAAATAAAATATATGAATCTCTTACAGAGATAAGCCCTGAAAATGAAAGATATTTCTATGATAATTTAAGTCTTTTCCTAGAGGACTTAGAAGAACTAGACAAAAATTTAAGAGAATCATTTAAAGCTATTGAAGGAGAAACAATATTTGTATATCATCCAGCTTTTGGATATCTAGCTAGTAGCTATGGTTTTTCTCAAGAAGCAGTTGAAATAGAAGGGAAAGATCCAAGTCCTAGCCAATTAAAAGAGATAATAGATAAGGCAAAAGATCACAATGTTAAGACTATTTTTGTTCAAGAACAATTTAACTCAGATAGTGCCGAAGCTGTCGCTAGAGAGATTAATGGTTCTGTTATTAAAATAGACCCACTGGCCAGAGATTATTTTTTAAATCTAGAAAGAATGGCAGAAAAAATTATTAATTATAGTAAATAAATTGAAAACTATTATTAAAGGAAAAAATATAAGCTTTTCATATAACCAAAAAGTTAATGTTTTAACGGAGGTTAATTTTGAGGTAAAAGAAAAAGATTTTATTGCCTTAATCGGCCCTAATGGTGGAGGGAAAACAACTCTATTAAAGATAATATTAGGTCTTATTAATCCATCTTCTGGCAAAATAGATGTTTTTGGAAACAATCAAAAAAAAGCTAGAAGCATGATTGGTTATGTCCCTCAATATAGTAAAATAGACTTAGAGTATCCCATAAGTGTTTACGAGGTTATAATGAGTGGTCTTTTGGGTAATAAAAAAATAGGCCAAAGATTTACAATTGATGAAAAAAACAAGACAAAGAAAATATTAAAAACATTAAATTTATATAACTTAAAAGATAGGGCAATAGGAGAATTGTCTGGAGGTCAAAGACAAAGAGTTATAATTGGTAGAGCTTTAATTAGGGATCCTAAGCTTCTCTTACTTGATGAGCCGATAAATAATTTAGATGAAGAGGGCGGTAATAATCTCTACGAATTATTTAATTCATTAAACAAAGAAATGGCCATTATTATTGTTTCCCATGATGTTAGCGTGATATCAAAATATGTAAATAAAATATTTTGTTTAAATAATAAAATGATATCTAACGACGCAGAAAAAATTACAGATGAAAAAGAAAACAAAGAGATGAAAAAAGTAAATCATTTACATGGATGTGTAATTCATTAATATATGTTAGAAATATTACAATATTCTTTTTTTAACAACGCATTAATAATTGGTATTTTAAGTGGTGTTGTATGTGGCATTGTCGGAAGTTTTGTTGTTATTAAGAAAATATCATTTATTTCTGGTAGTATTGCTCACGCTTCTTTTGGTGGTATAGGTTTAGCTTATTTTTTTGGTTTTAGTCCAGTCTTGGGTGCTATTTTATTTAGCGTTATTTCTGCTTTAGGAATAAGTTTTATTAATAAAAAGAATAAAAATCAAGAAGACGCCTCAATTGGTGCTATATGGGCGATTGGTATGGCGGTTGGTCTTATATTTATTTATTTTACACCTGGATATTCTTCAGATTTAATGACCTATTTATTTGGCAATATATTATTATCGACTAGTTCTGATTTATGGTATATACTAATTTTAAATATATTCGTTATTTTTAGTGTTGCTTTTCTTTTTAAATGGCTTTTAGTTACTATATTTGACGAAGAGTTTGCAATAGTGACCAATATTCCAGTTTTTCCTATTTATTCTTTTTTTCTAGTGTTGGTTGCCTTATCTGTAGTGGTTTTGATTAGGTCTGTTGGGGTTATTCTTGTCATTGCCCTTTTAACATTACCGGCATCAAGCTCTCAGCTATTAACTAAAAAATTTAAATATATAATAGTTTGGTCAATAGTGTTAGCAGTTTTTGCTAATGTTTCTGGAATAATTCTTTCATATTATTTAAACATTCCTTCTGGCCCAATTATAGTATTGTTAGCAGCTCTAATTTATCTTTCTATATATATTTTTAA
>CAYVNL010000024.1:0-2066 GCA_964452925.1 uncultured Candidatus Saccharibacteria bacterium | reverse complement strand
TTCTAAATTATAATACCCCACTTCTGCAAAATCTTTTATTTGAGGGGCTCTACTAATAAGAGGCACTCTCATGGCTAATAATTTTTTATCCTTTTTATCAAAAGGAATTATGTCATAATAACCAAAAAATACATGCTTATTATTCTCGCTAAAATTTATTATTTGATCGGAGTGGATTCTCTGAGGATAAAATAAATTCCTAACATAGCGAAATATTTTAATTCTAATATCAACCAATATTTTTGGAGAATGTGAATCAAACAAATTTACTGCAATTTTAAAAATATTATTCATCTGTATAAATATGAAAACATTCTGGACCAAGCGACTTTACTTTCACTTTGGAAAATTTTTCATCCAACTTGGAGAATCTTTCGATAACCCCTTCAATTTCTTTTTTATTTAAATCCGGCATTTTATGAGCAATGTATCGATCTCCAATATTTTCTTCGAAATTACCTAATATCTTTTTTATAACTCCGACCAAAAAAGATTTTAAATTATAAACAAAAAGATAAGCCTTATTGATTTTTTCAAAAGAATCTCCTTTAGTAATTTTTTTTAATTCCTTAATAATCAACTCCGAAGCTGTTTTTTCTTTTATTCCAGAAATATAAAAATTAATTTTTTCATCTTTCAAAGAATTCTTACAAGAATAATTTTCCTTTAATATTTTATTTAAAATATCGACCAATTCTTCTTGATTTCGAGCTTCAAAACTTAATACGTTGGGTAAATCAGACTCATATTCTTCCATGGTTGCTGGTCGAAAAGAAATAATGTTTTTATCTAGTAAATAAGCTTCTACCGCAGTTGTGCAATTATTATGAATAACTACTTCAGCTGACATAATCCAGGGTATAACATTGCCAGAGTGTATTACTGATATGTTAGAATAGCCACTCACAATTTTTTCCCAAACTTCTCGATTTTCCGAAGGATGGGGTCGAATAATTATTCTATATTCTTTAAATTTTTCTGAAAGCAATGGCATGATTTCCTTAAAATAATTAAACATCTTTTCTTGCCATTTTACAAATCCCATAAAATATTTTTCATCTTTAGTGGTATTCATCCAACCATTTCGTCTTAAAGAATTAACAGCATAATCTTTGCCTGAGTAGTGATTGCCATAACCAAAATTTGTATTTATAAGAATTATTTTTCCATACTTTTTTTTAATTTCATCAACCTCTTTATTAAAAAAAATTCTAAACTCCGGTCGTAACAAATCAAACCTTGGATTTCCGGTAATAGACATATCGCATTTTGAATTATCAGAGATGTTTTTGAAAAATAAAAAATGTCTTTTGCCCCAACAAAAAAACATCTGCAGCAGTTTCATGGTTTTTTCAGAAACCCGATGTTTAAGATATATAGATTCGTTGAAAGTTACTAGCCCTTCTTCATCCCAAGAAACAATTTTAAGCCCTCTTTTTATAAAATCCAGATAATTTTTTTTAAAATTTTCACATAAACCAAATCCAAATACTATCCCTTTGGGTAAAAAAGGCAACATAGTATAAATGCCTCTCCGTGATCCAATAACCGCATTGAAACCATCTTCAGCTGCAAACAACGATAGAAGCATCTTTCCATGAAGTTCGCGGACTTTTGTTTCTATGGGCAGATATAACCAAGGCCTGTTTTTTTTCATAGTTATTTTTTTCTTAATATTACATCAAAATTCCAAAAAGGATAAAATCCCTTAAACACAAATTTTCTTAAAAAAGGATAATGGAAACTAATTAAGTTCTTTAGCGGAAAAACACCTAAGTTCCTTTTTGCCTCTTCGAAACCATATTTTTTTGCCAATCTTAATAATGATTTTCTAGTAAAATAATTAATGTGTTCAAGAGGCATCACCATTCTATATTGTTTCTTTCTTCTTTCTCTATCTATTATCTTTGGAGTAAAACCGTTAAAAGAAAAAATTCCATTTTTTTCTAATCTATCACTTATATATTTAAAATATGCGTGTAAATCATCCACATGTTCAAGAACAGAATTAGAAATAACAATGTGAAATTTTTGTGTGTTGGGTAGTTTTTCTGGCAATTTTACAT
>CAYVNL010000023.1:0-8149 GCA_964452925.1 uncultured Candidatus Saccharibacteria bacterium | reverse complement strand
ACTAAAGTGCTACCATGGTAAAGAGAAACACTATCAACAATATCTTTTAGAGCTGCAGCGCCAGAATTTGACGGAATCCCAAATGTAACGTCAACACGTTGTACATTAAGGTCTGACTTTTCAGCCTTAACACTAAACCCAAGAACATCATTTGTTTCACCTGGAGTCATTTCAATGTTTCCTGGTTCTGCAAGTCTTGCAATCGTCATTGTTCCTTCAACGTTAGTTGTAGGTTCTTCTTCTTCCTCTTCTTCTTCTTCTTCAGGATCTACAACTGGAGCTTCAGTTAACATACTGTTAATTTTAGCTCTTGTTTGTCCTCCTACATATCCTGTTCCTGCGCTTAATCCAACTGGTGTTAAAACTTCAGAAGCATATTCGTTCTGAAAGTTAATAACAGCAGCTTTTGTTAATCCTCCGAAATATTCGGTTTCTTGCCCAGCTGATCCAACTCCTGAATCTGCAATTTGAGTTGCAGGATCTGAGTTAAGAAGAGCTTGTAAACATTTTACATCAGTTCCAGTTGATCCAAGTGAAAGATTTCTATTAAAAGAAATTCCTGCACAAAGGGCTGGTGCTGTTGTTGAAGGAGTAGTTGTGTCATCAAGTTGTGCTTGAAGGCTAGCAATCATAGCTTGAAGTTCTGCAATTTGAGCTTCAAGGTCTGTTGTTGCTGCAACTGGTCCAACAAATGTTAAAGCAAGAGCGAATGTTAAAACTATCGCTGATACTTTTTTTGTTATTGTATTCATTTTAAATTTAATTTAATTAATTTGTTTTTTAATTTATTGTTATCGCCGACCTGCTTTCTGCTCTTTTTGAGAAAGCTTCCAATATTTTCCGTAAACTCTATTCTCTCGGCCATGAATCTTTGAGAGATCGACATATACCCCCAAAGTTCAAGGCTGAAATATTAGAATCTACGCTTATTTGGAATCCCTCAAAAGAGCATCTAGCGACAACATTCCATTGATAAATTTGTTATTGGACTATTCTTCTATTCCTATCTCTAGAACCTTTCTAAAAGATTCTTTGTAGTTTCCCTCATTAAATAGTTCTTCTACTTCCTAAAACTTTAATCTGTCTTCTTCTGACAATTCTTTTTCTTTAAGGTCTTCTATTAAAAGAAGCGCTGATCTTTTTTCAAAAGACATCTCATCATATTCTGGCTCTAAACCTAAAGAACCTAGTATAAGACCTTCTTTTTCTCCTATCTCAATTATTGAAGGAGCAACCTCTTTAACGATCCTTACTGCTTCATGACTAGGCTTATTGAAAACAGAGTTACTAAACTTAGCCTCTAGCTCTACTTTGGCACCTTTTAATTCAGTTAAAGCAGAAGAAAGAAACTCTATCTCGTTCTCTATAGCTAGCCTTTCTAATTCATTAGCCATCTTTGTCTCCATCCTTGAAACAAGAACGTGAGAATAACCTAGTATTCCTGCTAAGAGCATAAAAGCACTAGCAGTTGCGAAGGCTGGCTTGGTAAGGAAAGAATAAAACTTTTGCTTTCCAAAAATATTGTCCCTAGTAGAAGAAACCCATTCTTGATTGGGTTTAATATTATTTAAGGACTCTATTTTATTTATGAATTCTTTTTCGTTCATATTCTTGCCTTATACTATACATGACGAACAAGAAAGCTTTTTGTTACACTAAGATTCAAGAGCTTTACGAAGAGAAGATATTGCTCTGTGGATAGTTACCCTAGTAGCGTCTTCAGATTTATTTAAAAGATCAGATATTTCGGTTACGGTTAGCTCATCTAAATATCTCCAGATTATAACATCTTGATATTCATCTTTAATAGAAGAGATGTTTTTCATGATATAATCTATATCAGAATTAATCATTGCCTTCTCTTCTATACCAAGACCGGTATCAGCTAATTGAACTGATTCAAGAGAAACAGTGGAAACTCTTCCTTTCTTCCTATAATAATCTGTTACTAGATTTCTGGCCGTTCTATAGCAGAAAGCTTTAGGGTTATCTATAGTCTTCTTTTTACGATAAGATGATTTGTATGCTTTCCAAGCTTTAGTAAAAGTTTCAGCTGTTAAGTCTTCAGCTAAATCTCTAGAATTAACCTTTATATATATAAATCTATATATATTATCTATATTTTCGTCGTATATATCTCCAAATTGTTTTTTAATTTCATCCATCGTTTTAACTTAAATTAAGCTTAATTGATAGGACATTTTAGCTTATAATCTTATGTCCCATCATTGCCCTATCAATGTCCTATCTAATTTTCATTATCAGCTAGCCTATAAAAAGTCATATTGGCTTTACCTATTCTTTTAACGAAACCTTTCTTAACTAAAAAATCAAAATCTCTCCTGATGGTTCTTTTGGTTATCTGTGGAAAACTAGATTCTAGTTCGTTAACTTGAACCTTATCTTTCTCTTGTAGTATTTCAACTATCTTCTTTTGCCTATTGTTAAAATCTGCAAATACAGACTTTGTCTTTATCTTAACCTCTTTTGGTTTATCTTCTTCAGCTGGACCATCTTCAAACCTATAAATCTCTTCTTTTATTGTCTTATATCTTTCTTGTATATATACAACATCTTCTTCTTTAACCCAATTCTGTTTTTTAACTATTTCAAAAAAGCTATCCATTGGAGTTATGTTTTTCTTTAAATCACATAAAATATCAATACACTTACCATCTTCTCCTTCTAATATCATGGTTAATCCAGATAATACGTTATCAGCAAAATCCCTCATCTTATATCTAAGAGGTTCTTTTTTAGGAAAAAACAATGTTAATCTGTACAAGTCGTTTGTTAGATTAGTAAAATATTCTTTATCCATAAAACAAGCTGCAGGCTATAAAATCCTGCTCTATATTTATACCGGATTCATTTAAAAATTCAAGGGCAAAGATGCCAGGAACTTAAAAAGATGTGGAAAACTTTCGTTGTAATAAAAAGCTCGGTTGATATAAATAAAAGATGAAGAATAAAGCTAAAAATATATTATTAATAGCAATATTTTCTGTTTTTCTTTTCTATAATAAACCAGGACTGTCTTCTATTTCATCTCTATTTTTATCTCCTTCAGAAAAAGAAACTATTGTCTTTCTAGGTGAAGACAATAGTAAAGATCAAGAGATATTAATATTAAGACAAACTATAGAAAGTTTAGAAAACGAAATCAATATTTTAAAAAACTCAGAAAGAGATACAACACCAGAAGAAATTATAGAAGAAACGGATACCCAGAAAACAGAAGAAACCGTAAAAACAATAGAAAAGATTGATATAAACAATGCAACAAAAGAAGAACTATTAATGATAACTGGAATAGGTCCAGTTAAGGCTGAAGAGATTATAAGCTTAAGACCATTTAGTTCTTTGGATGATCTTTTAAGAGTTCCAGGAATTGGAATTATAACAATAGAAAATATTATAGAAGAAGGAGTAGGATATATAACAGAAATAATAATAGAAGAAAAAACAAAGACAATAAAGGAAACAGAAAAGACAGAAGAAATATACGATCCTTGTATTTTAGGAGTAGAGATAAATGAGTCACCAAAAGAAGATCTTTTATATATAACAGGAGTTGGCAGTGTTACTGCTGAAAATATAATAAACTATAGAGAAGAAGAAAGCTTTATCTATATAGATGATCTTTTAAATGTATCTGGAATAGGGCCAGTAACATTAGAAAAGATAAAAAGCCAAGGATGTGCTTATCTTAAGAAAAAGCCAATCCTCTTTTTAGATAAAGAAGTTATGGTGTTTAATGAGATAAACTCTCAGATATTAACAATAATCAATGATGGAGAAGTTGAGATGAACTACCGTATAGAAGCCGATGATTGGATAGATGTAAATTATCTTTCGGGAACGATAGATCCAAAAGATAGATTGATAGTAGAAGTATCCCCTCTTTCAAAAGAAGATAAAGTTGGTAGTTTTTCAGTAATCACTGAAAACAAGACAAAAGAAGTTGAGGTATCTTTAAAACTAAACAAACCAACAGAATTATTGATTAGTAAAATAAAGATAAATGAAAGAGAGTTTGTAGAGATAATAAACAGAAACAACGAAGAAGTTTCTTTGGATGGATGGTATCTATCATATTTCTCTTCTTCTAGAGAAGTAGATGATCCATTTCTTAATTGGGACTTACCAAGCCTAACCATAAAAGAAAGTTTAGTTATCGGTATATATGATTATAACGGTGACTGGAATCTGTCTACAACTAAAGGAGAACCTTACAGTTCTGGAAGGCTATCAAATAGTTCTGGATCTATAGGACTGTTTAGTTGTGACCCTAAAGAAAAAAGACCAGAATGCATAATTGATTTAGTCGGCTGGGGAGATGTTAGTTATGTTAAAAATGGAGAATCAGCTAGTGTTCCTAAAAAAGGAGAAATCCTTTCTAGGAAAGGATATCAGAATGATAATAATACAGACTTTATAGTTGAACCATTCACATCTCTATAAATTCTCTTATTTCAAATATTGGTATTGCTCTAACGTTTCCAGTAGCACTAATTATATTAATACCAAGTAATCTTCCTTTAATATCAAAAAGAGAAGATCCTAACATTTTATTATCTTCTATTATATTTGTTTCTATAAAGTCACCATTTCTCTTTATAATACCCTCGTTAACTGACTTTATTATACCATCAGAACCAAATACTGATCCTATTAAGAAAACTTTTTCTCCATTATTAATCTCATCTAGACTAGAAAAATCTAGAGCAGAAAGACCGTTGATATCAATCCTTACTAAAGCTAGGTTTCTAGAAAAGTCTCTTTTCTCAACTTTATAAGAAACTGGTTCATCGTTTACAAAGAAATAAAAATTATAACCAACTGGAATTAGCTCTGAAAGTGTTAAAACTAAACCATCTGAAGATATGACTACTCCTGACCCTTCGTTTCCATTCGAAGATTTAATTGGAATAATTGACTTTTCGTTTTTATTGAATAAATCCGTTATTGCCCTATTTTCTGTTATGAAAACTTTTTGTGTTTTTAAAACATTAATCTCTGGACCTTCTTTTAATAAATATCTTTCAATATATCCAGGAGAAAGAAGATGAATGGACATAAAACCTCCTATTATTCCCAGCATTAACGGTAAGATGATTTTTTTCATTTTTTCTTTTTATTCTTAAATACTATTTCTTTTTTTTCTGCATCAATAACAACCCTTTCTTTAGGTTTAATCTCTCCAGATATAATTTTTAACGCCAAAGGATCAAGAACCTTTTTTTGAATAACTCTTCTTAATGGTCTTGCTCCAAGACTAGGATCATATCCTTCATCACTCAAAATTTCTTTAGCTTTAGCTGAAACATCAAGTTTAATTTCACTATTCTTCATTAAAATTAAGGCGACTTTAGATATTTCAATATCAACAATTTTATTTATCTCGGCTTTAGTTAAATGATTAAATATTACAGTTTCATCTATTCTATTCAAAAACTCTGGTCTGAAGTTTTCTTTAAGTGACTCCATTACTTTATTTTTCAAATTATCTTTTTCTGTTTTTTCTTTTCCTAAAGTAGAAAATCCTAACTCACTCATCTTAACTATATGATCAGAACCCACATTAGATGTCATTATAAGTATCGTATTTTTAAATGAAGTTGCCCTGCCTTTAGCGTCAGTTAGTTTACCGTCCTCTAAAACCTGAAGAAGAATATTAAATACTTCTGGATGAGCTTTCTCTATCTCATCAAATAATACTACGCTATATGGCCTTCTTCTTATCTTTTCGGTTAATTGACCCCCTTCATCATAGCCAATATATCCAGGTGGAGATCCTATCATTTTAGAGACTGCATGTCTTTCCATATATTCAGACATATCTAATCTTATTAAGGCATTGTCATCATTAAAAAGAAACTCTGCCAAAGCTTTAGCTGTTTCTGTTTTACCAACTCCAGTTGGTCCAAGAAAAAGAAAAGATCCTAACGGTCTCTTTCCTTCAGATATTCCAGCCCTAGATCTTCTGATTGCGTTTGATATCGCAATTATTCCTTCTTCTTGCCCTATTATCCTTTTAGTAAGGATAGACTCCATCTTTTCTAACTTTCTAGCTTCTTCTTGTAAGAGACTAGTAACAGGAACTCCTGTCCATCTAGAAACAACCGCAGCGATATCTTCTTCAAAAACTTCTTCTCTTAACATTGGTCTTGATTTCTGAATTCTAATAAGCTTTTTTTCAAAAGAATTAAGACTTTTTAACAGTTCCGGTATCTTTCCATATTTAATTTCGGCAACCCTTTGAAGGTTAGCCTCTTGACCAGCTCTCTCGGCTTCATGCTTTAATTCATCTATCTCGTTTTTAAGCTTTTTAATATTTTCAATAATCTCTCTTTCAGAGTTCCATTTAGACTCTAATGATCCAGACTTTTCTTTTAGCTCTGCTAGTTGTCTAGATATAGATCTTAATCTTTTCTGAGACTCGGTATTTTTTTCACCACTTAAAGCTTCTTTCTCTATTTCTAGTTTTTGAATATCTCTTTTAAATTTCTCTAGTTCTTCTGGTTGAGACTCTATCTCTAATCTTAAATAACTCATAGACTCATCCATAAGATCAACTGCTTTATCGGGAAGAAATCTATCTGTGATATAGCGAGCTGAAAGTTCAGCTGCTTTTTTAAGAGCTGAGTCTTTAATTTTAACACCATGATGCAGTTCATATCTTTCTTTTATTCCTCTTAATATTAAAACTGTATCCTCAACGGATGGCTCTGGAACATATATTGGCTGAAATCTTCTTTCAAGGGCAGCATCTTTTTCAATATATTTTTGATATTCTTTTGATGTTGTTGCTCCTATAGCTCTCAACTCTCCTCTAGCTAACGCTGGTTTAAGTAGATTTGATGCGTCAATAGCACCTTCAGATCCACCGGCTCCAACTATAGTGTGAAGTTCATCAATAAAGAGGATGTATCTATCTTTATTTCTGTTAACTTCTTTAAGAAAAGCCTTAACTCTATCCTCAAACTCACCTCTATATTTAGTTCCTGCAACCAATGATCCTATATCTAAAGATATTATCTCTTTTCCTTTCAAGCTTTCTGGGACATCTCCTTTAACTATCTTTTGAGCTAATCCTTCTGCAATTGCTGTTTTTCCAACGCCAGCTTCACCAATTAAAACTGGATTATTTTTAGTTCGGCGACATAATATTTGAATAACTCTTTTGATTTCATTGTCTCTACCAATAACTGGATCTAGTTTTCCTTGTTTAGCAGAATCAACTAAATTTACTGAATATTTTTCTATTACCTGATACTTTGATTCAGGTTCTGGGTCGGTGATTTTTTGACCACCTCTTATGTCTATTAAATATTTTATGGCTGTATCATAATCAAGCTTACCAACCTCCATCGTTGTTGGTCCACCCTTACCTGGCCTTAAAAGAGAAACTGAGTCTAATATTAACTTAGCCTGAGTTTCAACGGCTAATAAAGATAGAAAAAGGTGTTCTACTGAAACAAACTCATCGCCCATTTTAACAGATTCTTCTCTAGCTCTGTCTAGAACCCTAGCCATATCTTGGGTTAAATAAAATTGGCCAAAAGATCTTGGTGAAGACGTAGATGGTATTTTGGTTAATGCTTGTGCTGTTTTTTTAATTAAACCATCTAAATCTATTCCTATCTTTTGAATTAAATTTATAACCACACTCTCTTCTTGGTTTAATAAAGAGTGTAATAGATGAACAGCATCTATCTGTTGCTGACCTCTTGACTGAGCTGTCGTTTGAGCCGACATTATTGCTTCTTGAGCTTTTGTTGTAAAATTTCCTCCTTGTATCATATTTTTCTTCTATTATACTAAAAAATACTAAAAAATAAAGGGTAATAAAAAAGAGCCTTAGCTCTTTTTAATTAAATGAAAAATTAAATATTTCAAAATTTCAAATCTTTCTTCTTTTCTAGATACCCCCAGAGACGTTATTGATTCTTCTAAAATAATATCTCTTTTCTCTTGGAAAATAGAAATGTTAGCTGCGCAAAGGTTTCCTAT
This sequence comes from uncultured Candidatus Saccharibacteria bacterium, assembly GCA_964452925.1. GTDB lineage: Bacteria > Patescibacteriota > Minisyncoccia > Minisyncoccales > CSSED10-335 > CAYVNL01. The sequence continues at coordinate 133 of CAYVNL010000023.1, read as the reverse complement.
TTTATGGGAAGCTTTTCTTACTATCCTTTCAATATGAATTTTTTTGATCCCAAAGATTTCTTCACTTCTTTCGTACTTCGCAATAATTTTTTCATTTTTTCTCATCTTCTTCTCCTTTATATAAAAGATCTAA
>CAYVNL010000022.1:0-5914 GCA_964452925.1 uncultured Candidatus Saccharibacteria bacterium | reverse complement strand
TCCTAGAAATTTTAACTTAATGATGAAGACATTCCTGGGTCCCGTTAACGATGAAAGTGGATTAGCATATCTCCGTCCAGAGACAGCTCAAGGAATATTTATAAACTTTAATAATATAGTAGATTCGTCTAGAAAGAAAATTCCTTTTGGTATAGCTCAGATAGGTAAAGCTTTTAGAAATGAAATTACGCCTGGTAACTATATATTTAGAACAAGAGAGTTTGAGCAGATGGAGATAGAATATTTCATAAATCAACCAAAAAAAGATAGTGATTGGCAAATATTTTTTGAAGAATGGAGAGAAGAGATGAATAAATGGATAAGTTATCTTGGAATTAAAAAAGAAAACGTAAAAGAAGTTGATGTAAAAAAAGAAGACCTAGCTCATTACTCTAAAAAAACAATTGATTTTGAATATAGTTTCCCTTTTGGATTAAAAGAACTTTATGGATTAGCCTACAGAACAGATTTTGATTTAAAAAATCATGAACATTTTTCCAAAAAAAACACAAAATACAAAGATCAGTTAACGGGAGAAGAATATTGGCCACACGTAATTGAGCCAACCTTTGGAGTAGAAAGAACATTGTTAGCAGTTTTGGTTGAGTCTTTTAAAGAAGAAAAAATTAATGATGATACTAGGGTTGTGATGAAATTTCCTTTATGGATAGCACCAATAAAAGCATCGATTCTTCCACTGGTTAAGAATAATCCTAATATTATAAAAAAATCAAAAGAAATCTATAGTTTAATAAAAGAAAAATTTATCTGTGATTATGATGAGTCGGGAACAATAGGTAAAAGGTATCGAAGGCAAGACGAGATAGGAACACCTTTTGCAATAACGATTGATTTTGATAGCTTAGACAATGACGATGTAACCGTTAGAGACCGTGACACGATGACACAAGAAAGAGTTAGAGTAAAAGATTTAGAAAAATATTTATCAAATAAAATAAATGCTTAAAAAAATAGAAACAAAAAATGGTTTAAGAGTAATGTCAGTAACATCTAAAAGCAGTAAAACGGTTACCATTTTAGCTTTGGTTGGCGTTGGTTCAAAGTATGAAAAAAAAGAGATAAATGGAATATCTCATTTCCTAGAACATATGTATTTTAAAGGAACAGAAAAAAGACCAACACCTAAAGAAGTTTCTGAGCACCTAGACAAGATAGGCGGTTATTATAATGCTTTTACAGGAGATGAATATACTGGATATTATGCTAAGGTAGCAACAACTCATTTCGATAAAGCTCTTGATTGGGTTTCTGATATTTTCCTTAATTCTAAAATACCAGCAAAAGAGATAGAAAAGGAAAAAGGAGTTATAATAGAAGAGATTAATATGGTAAAAGATCATCCAATGCATTATATTAATACACTATGGACCTCTCTTTTATATGGAGATCAACCGGCTGGAAGAGATATTGCCGGAACAAAAGAAACAGTATCTTCAATAACAAGAAAAGACCTTTTAAGTTATATGAAAAGCGGATATGTTGCTCCTTCAACTGTTATTTGTGTGTCTGGAAATATAGACGATAAAAAAATAAAAAAAGTTATAAAAGCTTTTTCTTCTGTTCCTAAAAAGAAATCATTAGAAAAAGATCTTGTAGTTGAAAAACAGAAAAAACCATCTTTTCTAATAGAAAAAAGAAAAACCGATCAAACTCATATATCGGTTGGTTTTAGGGCTTGTGATCTTTTCGATAATCGTCGTCACACCTTTCAATTAATTGAAACAATTCTTGGTAAGATGATGAGTTCTCGTATGTTCTCTAAGATAAGAGAAGAGATGGGTTTAGCTTACTATATTAAAACAGACTATGACCATTCAACTGATTCAGGGTTTTTAGTTACACAAGCAGGAGTAGATAATAAGAAATCATTAAAAGCAGTGTCTGCTATATTAAATGAATATAAGGAAATCTCCAGAAAAAAGGTTCCGCTAAATGAACTAAATAAAGCAAAAGAAAATATAAGAGGAAGAATGGCAATATCACTAGAATCATCTGACGCCGAAGCTTATTTTTATGGGCTTCAAGAACTGCTAACAAAAAAAACAAAAACAACTAAAGAAATATTAAAAGAGATAGACAAAGTAACGGTAGATGATATATTAGAAACATCTAGAGAGTTTTTTATACCAGAAAATCTTAATTTAGTTGCGATTGGAATGGTTGATAAAAATAATATAAAAAAGATTATAAATAAATTTTAATCTATGAAACATGAAAAAGTTTTAGATTTATCTTGGGACACTATTTTTAAAATAGCGTTATCGATATTATTATTTTACTTCTTCCTTCAAATAAAGGATGTGGTTATTTGGTTTGTTTTTGCAATAATCATATCTATATTATTTAATCCTTCAATTGATTTTTTAAAAAAAATAAAAATACCTAGAGCCGTTGGAGCGTCAATAATATATATTTTAGCTTTTGGGACATTGTCATTAACCTTTTATTCTGTAATAGCTTCTTTAGTCTCTGAATTAGAACAGTTTTCTCAAGTTGTTCCATCGTACCTAAAAGAGATATCACCATTGCTAAGAGATTTTGGAATTGAAGCTTTTGATAGTATTGAAAACTTTATTAATACTATCAAAGGTTCTTTGAGTGAACTAACAACGGCAGTTTTTAATGCTTCCTTTGCTTTTTTTGGAGGAATATTTACGACCTTATTTGTTGTAACAATGGCATTTTTCCTGTCTCTTGAAGAAAAAATAATAGATAGAGCGGTTTTCTTAATATTTCCTAAAAGATATGAAGAATATGCCATTTCTTTATGGAAAAGAAGCCAGAAGCAAGTTAGTGGTTGGTTTTTAAGTAGAATACTTTCATGTATTTTTGTTGGATCTGCAACCTATATATCAGCATTAATTTTAGGTATTAGATATCCGTTATCTTTTGGTTTGGTTGCTGGTATTTTTAATTTTATACCATATATAGGGCCATTGGTATCAAGCGTATTTTTCTTTTTAGTAACAGTGATGGATGGTTTCGGAAAAGCTATTTTTATTGTAATAATTTTTACAATAATTGGGCTTATAGAAAATGGAATACTAAACCCTGTTTTATCTAAAAAATTTATTGGACTATCACCTGTAATAGTTATACTATCTCTTTCTATTGGTGGTATTCTTTGGGGAGTTCTTGGAGCTTTTTTAGCTGTTCCATTGGCCGGAATAACATTTCAATTTGTAAAAGAATTTCTTGAGAAAAAGAAGCAAGAAGAATCAGTTGTTTAGTTATGGCTAAAATATATATAATAGCTACACCAATAGGAAACCTTAGAGATATTTCGTTAAGAGCGATTGACTCTCTTAAAGAGTCGGATTTAATATTATGCGAAGATACTCGAAGAACTTTTAAACTACTTGCTTTTTATAAAATAAGTAAGCCCGTTTTGAGCTATCATCATCATAGTGGTATATCTAAAATTGACCATATATTAGAATTATTAGAATCTGGAAAAACAATATCTCTTGTTTCTGACGCTGGTACCCCAGGAATTTCCGATCCGGGAGGAGTTTTAATTGAAAAGATCATAGAAAAATTTAACAAATCAGTTGATATCATTCCAATACCAGGTTGCAGTGCATTAGCTACAGCAGTATCTATTTCTGGAATATCAATGGATCGTTTTTTATTTCTTGGATTTCCTCCCGCAAAAAATAAAAGAACTAAATTTTTCGAAGAAAACCTTTCGTTTAAGTGTCCGTTAGTCGTATATGAATCTCCTCATAGAATAATTAAAACAATAAAGAATATAGTTGAAATAGATGAAAACAGGCAGATAATAGTTTGTCGAGAACTAACGAAAATGTTTGAAACAGTTTATAGGGGGACAGCTAAAGAGGTTTTAAGTGAAATAGAAAAATCAGAGATTAAAGGAGAGTTTACGGTTATTATTAATAAAAAAAGTGAATAAAAAAAAATATATAACAACAGCTTTAGTTTATACAAATGGATCACCTCATATTGGTTTTGCTTTTGAGTTAATACAAGCGGATGTAACCGCAAGATATTATAGATCTATAGGGGACGAGGTTTGGTTTTTAACTGGAACAGATGAGCATGGATTAAAGATATATAGAAAATCTCAAGAATTAAATCAAGACCCAATATCTTTTTGTGATGGAGTTTACGAAGAATATAAAGATCTTTTATTAAAGCTAAACATATCTAACAATGACTTCATAAGAACTAGCGACCAAAAAAGGCATTGGCCAGGAGTTTATAAATTATGGAGCAGAATAGAGAAGGATATATATAAAAAAGATTATGAAGGACTTTACTGTGCTGGTTGTGAGGCTTTTGTCTTAGAGAAAGATTTAGTTAATGGTAAGTGTCCTCATCATGATAAAAAACCTGAAAAAATAAAAGAATCTAACTATTTTTTTAAACTCTCTAAATACTCAAATCAAATATTGAAGAATATCAAAAATAATTCGTTAGAAATTATTCCAGAAACTAGAAAAAAAGAAATGATATCTTTTATTGAAAGAGGATTAGAGGATGTAAGCTTTTCAAGACCTAAAGATAAAGTTAAGTGGGGGATACCAGTGCCTGGAGACGAAAGTCAATTAATCTATGTTTGGGGAGACGCATTAACAAACTATATATCAGCTATTGGTTATGGTTTAAAAGAAGAAAACTTTACGAAAACTTGGCCAGCAGAAATTCATTTTATAGGAAAAGACATATTAAAATTTCATTCAATAATTTGGCAAGGAATGCTTCTTTCGGCAGGATTAGAGTTACCTAAAAAGATATTTGCTCATGGATTTTTAACCGTTAATGGAAAAAAGATGTCTAAAAGTATTGGAAACACAGTAGATCCATTTAGTTTAATATATAGATATGGGGCAGACCCTGTTCGTTATTTTTTCTTAAGAGAAGTAACTCCGACAGAAGATGGTGATTTTAGTGAAGATAAATTTAAAGAAAGATATAATTCTGACTTAGCGGGTGGTTTAGGTAATCTAGTATCAAGAGTTTTTTCATTAAAAAAAGAAATAAAATTAAGCGATAATATCAGTAATTTAGTTTTAACTGAAATAGAGAACACAAAAAAAGATATATTAAGCGCAATGAGTGAACTTAAGTTTAATTTAGCTCTTTCTGTGATATGGAAATTAATATCTTTTGCAGATCGTTATGTTGAAAAAAACAAACCATGGGAGAAGATTAGGGATAATAGAATTCAAACTATATCAGATCTTGTGTTTATTGTAGAATCATTAGCCTCTATGATAGGACCATTTATGCCAGAAACATCAGAAAAGATAACAGATCAATTTAAATCTAAAGAAAATAAAATCTTATTTCAAAGAATTGATTGACAATTACATTTTTTTAATTATAATATAAATAACGATCTTTTAAAACAAAATAGGAGGAGAAAGAATGATAGCTTTTTTGAGAGAGGATCTTTTAACAGATCCTAAAATGCTTTTTATATTTTCGTTACTGAAAAAATTTGGTTTTATGGTTCTTGTTCGTGACGAAATTTTTTCAGGAAAAGCAATAACGATAAAGAGCATCTGTAGAGTTAAGAACGGAAGAGGCAATTTCAAAATCATTGAGAAAAAAGGTAAATTAATGATTTGTTGCTTAGAGGGATCTTCAGTTAAAGACCCTTGGTTCTTGAAAGATCTTTATACGAAACTAAGCATTCTCTTGAAAGAGAGAAAAATGTTGAACGAAACAAAGATTTTTCTAGCAACAGAAAGATTCAAAAAGTATTTAAATAAAAACTAAGGGAGCCACAAGGCTCTTTTTTTTGATTTTATAACAAATCAGCTTTTTTAATTATCCCTTAAGATAAATATATTTATCCCAGAAACATCAGAAAAGATAACAGATCAATTTAAATCTAAAGAAAATAAAATCTTATTTCAAAGAATTG
>CAYVNL010000021.1:0-3950 GCA_964452925.1 uncultured Candidatus Saccharibacteria bacterium | reverse complement strand
CAGCTATTACTGCCATTACTACTAGTAGTTCTATTAAAGTGAAACCTTTTTTGTGTTTCATGTTTGGTTTGTTTAAGTTAATTGATGTTTTAATTTTATCTTAATTCATTTGGTTTGTCAATTTATTCCTGATTATAATAGCTAAACTTAATTCTAGATAAAAATACATTCTTAATTCTAAGATAATTCCTTACAAAAAGAAGGAAAAATATCTTTTTAGTTGTTTTTGTTTTGTCTAGCCCTAGAAAACCTCTAAACTTTAAAAATACCCTTTTCCATTTAACAATATCTTTTTGAAATTTAATTGATTCTGTTCTTAATATGATTTTACTATTTTTTAAAACCTCTTTAAAATTATCTTTATTTAATTTCTCAGAAACCCCCACAACAGAAAAGCCAAGCTGACCAGGAATGTGAGCATCTGATCCTGCTATTTTTATTAAATTATTTTTATTTGCAAAATCAAGAGCATGGAATCTTTCTTTCTCAGAATCAGAAGCATTAGAAACCTCAAAACCATCAACTAATTTAAGAATTTATTCTAATTCTTTTTGATTTTTACCTCGATTAAACCAATTATACCCATCCCTAAAAGGATGAGCAATAAAAAGAAAGCCACCCAAAGATTTATTTTTCTTTATAACATCTAAACTATTAGATCCAATTAATTCTTTTTCAGGAAAATAAGATAAAAGGTGACCCCTGTTAACACTAATTTCAATCCCAGGAATAATTTGAACTCCATTAATTTCAAAAGGTCCCTTATAAAGACAATTATGATCTGTAACTGCAATCCCGGTAAGACCTCTTTTTTTCGCAGTTTTAACCATCTTCTTTAAAGAAGATGGAGAGTCTATAGATCTAGATGTATGGCAATGAAGGTCATAATAATACATGATATTATTATCTTAAAATATTATTTATTTTTTTTCTAGTCATTTCACCAACATAACCAGTTCCACTAGTAAGGCCTATTGGTTCTAATATTTCTGAAGAATACTTTTCCTGAAAACGAATAACTGCTGCTTTTGTAAGATTTAAAAAATTACCAGTAATAAATCCTTCCGGATAAATTTCCGAACCATCTAATTTTAATATATTCTGAAGGCATATAACATCTGATCCATTTAATCCGAAATAAAGATCTCTAGTCAATGGGTTACAATTATTATTTTTTAATTTTAAAATTATTTCTAATCTTTTAAGCTCCTCTTCAAGATTCTTTAATTCATTTAAAAGGAATTCTATTTTTTCTTCTGTCATAAATGGTTGAAAGTATACTCTCCAATTAAAGAAAGATCCTTTTTCTAAACCATTAAAATCTGTTATTTTTGACTGCAGAGAAGGAATAAAAGTAAAAGAACTATATTCTTCACTAAAATTAACTATATTTAAAAATCCTTTATTATTTTCATCAAGCTCTAGAAAGTTAATTTTACATTCTTCGTTTTTATCGCAAACAAGGTAGGGAATCTTATATTCTAAACCCTCTTTACCTTCAAATTCAAAAAAAAGATCTCCCTTGCCACCAATAATTTTATACCAGTTACCAGACCAATTTTTAATTAAATTAGCAGCTGAAAAAGAGCTGTTATAAGAAAAGGGAAGATGAGTTATTGCCGGTGTTATTTTTATATCTTCTAAAAGATCTTTATTATAACAATACTTTTCACCCAAACTACAATCATTAACTAAAACGGCTATAATCCAATCTGTAAATATTTCATTAAAAGTTTTTTGATATTCATTCTCACTGAGCGCTTCATTAATGCTCTCAATTCCTATTTTTTCAGAATTAAAAGAGTCAATTAATATCTCTAAACCATAATGATCAACTAAATATTGTACAAAAATATTAATCACACCATAGTCTCCTTCTCTGTTCTCCCACTCAGTAATTGGTATATTCGGGTACTTTAAAAAACTAGAAAGCCTTCTATCTATGTTACTGTTTTTTATATCATCATAACCTAAAAAACTTGGAGCATATTCAGCCCTAGCTTCATTTAACCAAACCTCTTCTTTAACACCGTAATTTTTCTCTTTTTGATTAAACGTTATTAGATGCATAAATTCATGAGCAACAAGACTTTCAATAAGGTCATTTTCTATATAAGATGCATTAAGATAGATTATGTTTCTTTCGTTTGATCTTGTTGCCTGAAAAACAGAATATTGATCTGTTGTATTAAAATAACCACCAGCTGATAATGGCATTCTATGAAAAAGTATGCTTATTTTTCCGCTTTTGTCTGTTGTATGTTCAGGTTCTGTTCCGAAAGTAGAGATCATTTTAGGATAGATGTGTTTTTCAAATTCAAGGCTTAGGTTATATATCCTGTCATCAATTATTGATTTTTCTCTAGAATCTAATTCTTCTAACCAGTCTTCTTCTATGTAGAAAAGTGCCTTATCGCTAACCCTGTAAAGGATTCCATTTGTTTCGTGCCTGCTATAATAATCATAAGAAGACTCGATATTAAAACTCTCTACTGAATTAATAGAAAAAGACCTTGCCACAGTTGGCAAACAAAAAAACAAAAGAAAAAAAACTAAAAGTTTTTTAAATGTAACTTTGATCATCTTATTATTGATAATACATTCTTTTAGGATAATTTTCAAACAATCTTTCTAAAAACACTAAAAACCCAAACTTCTTTAAAACCATTTTCTTTAAGAGAAAGACATGCCATTGCTTCTTTTTTACCATCAGACCAGATATCCGTAAAAAGAACTACTTTTTCTTTACTGTTTTTTTGACCAACAAAACTAATAACACTATTTTTATCCTCTTTTAATAGTGTTATTGTTTTTCTATTTAAAACCCTAGAAAAATTATCAGCTAAAACTTTTGAAAAGCTAAATCCCCTATTTTTTTCTTCTTCTTTTGTTATCGGCATAAAAGTAATAACTGTTTCGTTTTTTGTCACAAAAGAAAGAAAAGATGAAAACCTTTTAGGGTCTTTTTCTAGTAAAGATATAAAGTTTTCTGTAATTTCTTCTAGTATATGAAAGGCTCCATTGTTTATCTTACTCATTAATCTTTTAGCAACACCGTCATAATCATAAAGAAGAATTAATCCTTCTATTCCATCACAATTAATATGTTTTTTCCCATAAAGACTATCTTTTTTACAAACCGGACAAAAAAGACTAACTTCAGATAAAAATAAAAAACAATTATCGCAAAGATATCTACCTTCTTTTTTACAGTTAACGCAAAACCTTGGAAAGAATGTTTCCAGTAAGACCGTTTTAGTCTTATTAAGATAGAAAAATAAAAGCCTAGCTTTTCTGCTTAGGCTTTTAAAATAAAATCTTTCAGTCATTAATTATTTTACTTGATAATAAAGATGAACTGTTAAGCTTATTAAATTTTCTCCTAGCTGAATATCCGGCGATGAGTCTATCATAGAAGATTCTTTAGCAAAGTCTGGTGATGAAATAAATGAATTAGCGTCTTCATGATAATCTACGATTGATAGTATCTTAACGTCTAATTGTTCGGATATTTCAGATGCTTTTTGTTTAGCATCTAATATCGCCTTTTCTCTTGCCTGCCTTATATATTGTTCTTTATTTTCTATAGCTAAGTTAATGCCATAAAATTCATTGGCTCCTTCTTTAACAGAGCCCTCAATAATACTGCCTATAGCATCCATGTTTCTAACCTTTACTTCTAATGATTGATTAACGGTATATCCAAACAGAACTCTTTCTCCTGAAAAATAGTGCCCACTATCACGATATTCATATCTTGGATATATATTAAAATTAACTGTTTTAATATCTTTTTCCTCAATATCACTATTCTTTAAAAAACTTATTATATTATTTACTTTCTCAGAATTCTTATTTAATGATTCTTGAGCATTAAATTTTTCGGTAACAACTGATAAATTTAATATTGCTATATCAGGCTTAGCATAAACCTCGCCCCTGCCAGTAAC
>CAYVNL010000020.1:0-2346 GCA_964452925.1 uncultured Candidatus Saccharibacteria bacterium | reverse complement strand
TCAAAACTATCAACTAAACCAACAAGAGATATTGAAGAACTTTGGAGCAATAAAATGAAAAAGGCATTATACGGAGCATAAATTATGAGTAGAAAAAATTATAATAATTTTAGCAGACAAGATGGTATAGATATTCGTGATTTGTTTAATGCCAAGTATGAAAACTTACTTAGTATTATCAATGCCAATGACAAAAACTACAATCAGAGATTTGAAAATGTTATAGATATGACAAAACAAGCCTTAAATTCAGCAGAAAAGGCAGTTGTAAAAGCAGAAGATGCAACAAATAAAAGGTTTGAGGGAGTCAATGAGTTCAGGGAAACATTATCAGACCAAGCACGCAACTTTTTAACAAGGTCGGAGTTTCAAGCCAAGTGGGAAAATGTAGAAAAAGACAAAAAAGACAATACTGCTTTAGTAATTGCTATCTTAGGCATTATAATAAGTGTAATGAGCTTAATTATTAAATTGATATAAAAATGGCTATAAAAAAAAATCAAACTATCAAATACGCAAAAGATTTGTCAATGAGCAATAATACTTTACTTATCAGGATTGACGAAAGACAGCAATTTGTTTTAAAACAGATAAGGGAAATAAACGAAAAAATGGACTCAAAACTAGACTGTAATGATTTTAATGAGTTTAAAAATGAAGACTTTAAGCCAGTAAAGGATAAAGGGGATAAACATGAGAGGAATTGGGATAGACTTTTAGGTTATATGATAGGTTCTGGACTTGTTGGAGGTGCAGCAGGAGCAGGAGTTATAAAAGCAATTACCGCTTTATCAGCATTAGCTTTTGGGGGTTAAATAGAAAATAGAAAGATGGTGATAATATGTTAGCACTTATACCATTATTAGTAGCAGTTTTAGTTTTAATTCTTGTAATTGTAGCTTTACAGTATTTCATATCTATAATTTTACACGAAATTATTTATATTTACAACTATGAAAACTTTTTATTTAAAAGATTATTTTAGCCTTGATAAGTTCTATCACACTCAATCATATATGGCAAATCCTGATTATTACTCCAAGTTTGGTTTACTTGGACATGAGGGTTGGGATTGTTCGCACACTAATAAAACAAAAGAAATAAAAGCAGTACATAATGGAGAGTGTTTAACTGCTTATTCTTCAAGCTATGGCAGATATGTTATTGTTTTAGACTATAAACAGTTATGCGCTACTTGGTATTGCCATTTAAGCAGGGCAAGTATTGTAAATGGACAACGGGTAAAAGCAGGAGATGTTATAGGCAATATGGGGTCAACAGGAAACTCAACTGGCCCACATCTTCACTTAAACTTTGTTCAAATTGATAAAAACGGGGTAAGACTCTACAAAAGACAAGACCAAAATCAAGGTTTCTTAGACCCACAACACCCACTAGACAGCAAATCTACTATAAACCTGCCAGGAATTGAACCTTATAAAATTGTATGGTTTAAGGAGAATATTATGGATGAATATAAAGGTCTTGATTTATCTAACCGAGAGTCAATGAAAAAAGCGGTTGATGTTTGGTATGAAGTTAGTGTTGAAAATAAATATATTAAAAAGGAAGAGTGTGAAAGCAAGCAAACACAATTAAAAAAGGATTTGGATGCAGTTAAAAAGGAGCTTAGTACTTGCCAAAATAAAGCAAAAGAGGATTTGGCAAAGAAAGAAGCTGAGTGCCAAAGGAAACTTGACGACCAAAAAACAAGTCTTTTAAAACAACAGGAAATTGAAGCTGAAAAATACGAAGAAGAAATAAACAGCTTGTTAAACACTATTGAAGATTTAAAAAAAGCAAAACCTGGTGTTGTTGTTGAAAAAAAAGAAGAACATACTCATCCAGATTGGATGTACAAGATAGGATGGGTTGAAAAAGGCTCTTAAAATGGATTTAGTGAAGTTTAACTCTAATGAAATGAGGTGATTTTATGAAAAAAATACAGTTAAGTGATGTTTTTAAGAAAGATTTGAAAATAATTGCTTTTTTGGCTGGTTCTTGGCTTGTTGGTTTAGCAGTTTATTTTTGTGAAACTGGTACATTTCCTACGAACTTAGGACTTTTGGGTTTAATCCCATTATTCAATTACATAGCCTACCGCTTAAAAGAAGAACTACAAAAAGAAGGTTATATAAGAGCTTTTGAAAAATAATAAAAATGCCCGTTCAGTAAAACCTTGTGAGTAAAACCAAACGGGATAATTTAAGTATATTGGTAAATTTATATATGTGTCAAGAAAAAGAGTTGTTTATATGTCCTTTAGACGAAGCAGTTTTAGGCGACCCTGTCTATGTTTTAGCAACTAGCATGCTTGAAAGAGGCATACCAGAAGAACAGTTACAA
>CAYVNL010000019.1:0-8345 GCA_964452925.1 uncultured Candidatus Saccharibacteria bacterium | reverse complement strand
GATACTTCCTTTTTTCTGCTTTTTAGACAGATATAAAGAAATTTTTTCCGGATTGAATTTGAACATTCCGCCTTTCTTGTGTTCTTCGACTGACCAGCCGTCGGGGATGAATGGGTTAACGTCGCAATCAATAAGATGTTCAAGATATGAGATTTCGGCTTTCCCGTTTAAAACATCTTTAAACCCCTTTAAATTGCTAAACTGCTTTAGTTTAGTAACATCTTCGGTTGAGAATCCGGCATTTTCGAGAGCATCACCTAATTGGTTTATAGCTCCAATTGAATAAGTTGTTGACATCGTCAATTCCTCCATATTTTGTAACTTCGTTCATTTTTTGAACTCGTTACGGTTATTACTGTTGGGCTAATCAGTTGTTGATTTTGCCACAGTAGAAAAAAGTTTAATATTACACTCCTTTCTACTGCAGCAAATGATTTTAAAGTTCTTAATTTTTACAAGGTTATTATATCATTTTAATTATATTTTGTCAATGGTATACCAAAAATAGCACCAAAAGTACTATTTTGTAAACTCTGCCGAACAGTAGATAAAGTTAGAAATAGTTTGGCTAACAATAGTTAAAAATTTAGCCTCTCTAAATTTATAATAATTGTGTTTGCTCTTTAAAGAAATCAGGCTCAACTGGCGCAGCTTTCTCCATTGTCTTTGAATCAAATTTTTTATTTAACATTCCAATAATGCAACGACCGACATGATATGCCAAATTCGTTGGAACGGCATTTCCTATTTGTTTATACTGCGAGCACGTTGAACCGACAAAATTCCAATCATCCGGGAAAGTCTGTATGCGGGCATATTCTCTAACCTTAAGAGGTCTAGTTTCTTCCGGATGGCATCTTTCAGTTTGTTTCTGAGCCGGAGCACAAGTTAATGTTAAACTAGGCTCATCCCATGATAGCCTCCTCGCCATTCCTGTTTTCCCACCACCCATATAAAAACTAGACATCATATATTCTTTTTGGAGTTCTAGCGGCAAATCTCTCCAATAACCACCTGGCGGAACTAATTTTAAAATTTCTTTCTTTCTCTTTGGATATTCTTGGCCAGCTGAATCAGGACAATTTTCTAAAGCCTCCCGCATTGAAATTGTATAATCTTTTTCTTTCGGGAAAAAGATCGGCAAATTTAAATCCTTTCTAACTGCTAATATTATTAATCTTTCTCTTTTCTGGGGTACATCAAAATATTGAGCCCTAAGAACCTTAAAGGCAACGTCATATCCTAATTCGATTAAAACGCTAAGAATCGCCTTAAGAGTCTTGCCGTCATCATGTTTTAAGAGACCTTTCACGTTTTCTCCCATTACTACCTTTGGTCTCACCTCCTTTACACAACGAGCTAATTCAAAAAACATCGTTCCTCTGACGTCTTCAAAACCTAATTTTTTCCCCGCAAAACTAAAGGTTTGGCACGGAAATCCTCCTTCGACAACATCTGCCTTCAGCCCCTTAAAATCTATTTCTCTGATATCTCCTTGAATAACATTCCATTTCGGTCTATTAGTTTTTAGAGTCTCAACGGCGTTTTTATCCCAGTCTGTTAAAAGTGTGTGTTTTAATCCAGCATTATCAAAACCGATTGCCGTTCCTCCGGCTCCGGCGAATAATTCAATTACTTTATAGTTAGTTTTTTTAGCGTTCTTTAATATTTTATAATTATTACCAACATGCCTACCGGAAATTTTATTTTGGACTCTTATTAATTCGTTTATATCAAAAAGACGGTAGTTTAATTCTGACCTTTTTGCTTTAATTAAACCTTTCTTTTCCCATCTTCTTATAGTATCTGGCGACAAAGTTAATGTTTCCGCCGCTTCAATAACCGTTGAATATGTATTCATATAAACTAACAAGAAAATTAATTATGTTCCAATTATAACAATAACCCCTGCATAATGCAAGGGTTATTAAATATGCTAAACATTTTAATAAAGTGTTCCTAGTAAGCTTTATTGAATAACTCCATAAATAGCTCATCCTTAGTAATTTTTTGATATTTTGTTCCCAAAATATCTGCTATAACTATAGGCAAAACTGTATACAACATTTTTAAAGCCTCCTGATGTCCAGAAACTAGAGCGTAGAAACTTTTACCATCAATAACTCTAATTTTTTCATTAACGGGGCGTCTTTCTTTGGTTACGTTATCCGACGGCGTAAATGGTTTATTATATGGCGTCCTTCCTTTTGGGATAACTTCTACGTAATATCCAGTAAATCCCTTACAATCGGCTTCAAGCTGAGAGTTTAGATTATCATAAATACTTTTTTTATCTGACCCCTTGGTTGTATTGTGTTTATTTTTTATTTCCGCAATTATTTTTCTTTTTACATTACGTACATCTATTACGTGCCCGACTGGCAAGTCCTCCCACCCACTCATAGAGCCAAGCATTGCTTGATGAAATTCTCCCAAGGCATTCTGCATGGTTTTCTGTATCTGCCTGGTTGTCTCCTGCTCAACCCAATCGATTAAAGTAATTTCCTGCCTTAATGCATCAAAAATTGCCGAAAAAGGATCAACAACATTGCTATAAAGATTTTTTCCCGCCAAATTAGATGCTTTCTGCGCAGTATTCAAAACCTCTTTAACATTAATATAAAGATTCTTATTACTGATGAATGGTAAAAGTTGTTTTTTAGGTAAAGACATTTAGTTTAAAATAATATGCGTAAATTATATCACCTTTATTTAAATAACAAAAGTCGTCGCCAGTGATGTCCAAAGTGATTCTTTTTAAGTTGTCTATACAAAAAAAGGAGCCAATCCCTTAAGGATCAGCTCCTAAATTTGTTAAGCTTGCGCTTCAACTTGTTTCTCGTAGAAAAGGTAAATCGTCTTGGGACGCTTTTCTATTACTGCTCCGGTTTTCTTGTCTTTCTTTTCAACGATAATGAAAGATCGGATAGCCTTTTCGTCCTTACGAACGATATAGCCGTTTTTGAGCCAACCGTTAAAGGTGAAGCAATTAACAAACGGATTATAGCGTTTAGCTTCATCTTCGCCCCAACGCTCGGCAATCTGCTTTCTAACAAGATCAGAGGTATTCTCTGAACCTGTCCAATTTGATTTGACTGATATAGTCATAAAATTTAATGTAGCGACTGATATTAAATTGCCGGATAACGTCGCCTTAGATTATCTATCGGCACGAAATGAGACAGCGTCTGATGGCTTGCGACAGTCAAAGTGGAGACTTGTACTACCTTGATAGGCGATAAGCTGACGCTAAAATGAGAAGCCACAGATAGACAATCCTTCCTATTTCCCTGCTTTTGACTATTAAAACTTTACGTTATAAAATAAGCTCACTATGACTGAAGATGCCAAACAACTGAAAAATACCCTCGAAGGCCTTATTACTGAATTTCGTAAGACTTATTTCAAGGTTATTTTTTCCCGAAAAAATATTAAGCTCACTGAAACCTTGTCTATTTCCGACAAGCTGCCAGAGCTTTTTACTATTATCAAAAAATATTTAGATATTATTGAATCGGAGAAGATATTTAGCGGCTTTATGATTTTACTCCGTAAAGAAGTTAAAGATAACGATCATGACGGCGCCTTATTCGGACAAAATTTAGGGAAAATAAAAAACAGTAAAACCAAATCATATAATTGGGTCTATTACAGTTTATTTAAAGAAATGATTGGTGGTGCTAGTCTTTATGCGCATGCTTATCAAAAATCTCTTAAGGCTGGCAGTTTAGCGCCTTTAAAAAAGGCTTTAATAGAGAATGACTATGACGGCCAGGTCAAAGAAATAAAAGGGATGGAAAAAGAGTTAAAAGAATTTAAGTTGGATGTAGTCCTAAAACCGAAACTCCATAAAAGATTTCTGCTCGATTTTAATAAGAGCGTTATGGCTTGGCTTAAAGTTTCAGTAATGGCCGCTGAATTTGCTGACACTGAGAATAAAACATATAAAGAGCCTTTATCTGAGTCTTGGGAAAACATTGAGATTCGTTTTAAAAATAACCACGACATAACTCTAAAAATAGACGGCGAGGAATCAGATTCAAGCTATGAAGCGCTTGGCTTCGCTGATACACGCCAAAATTCTAAGCAAAATTCATCTTACGTCAAAAGCTGGAGCACTCTAATTCTTTTCTCTACTCAAAACGGCCGCATAAAGATGAATAAGTTCGCCAGTAAGAAAGCTGAAAAAGACTTGTTTAAGAAGAATAAACAAGACCTGTCAAAAAGACTAAAGGCTTATTTCGGACTAAAAGACGACCCGATAACTTATAATGAAAAGAATGAAGAATACCAAATAAAAATTAAGCTAGTTTCGCCACCGGAATTTAGAGAATCCTGGTCAGACCGCCATATCTCCGAATCAGACAGTAAAAAGATACAACCGAAAGAATACCTATCAAACTACTAAAGAATTTTCCTCGCTTCTTCCCCGATAATTCAATCCCTTAACTTATCTAAAGTTAGGGGATTTTTTTATTGCCTGCGAAATTTCGTCCATATAGGGTAGGAGACAATCCAAAAGGTCGAGCTCCTCATTAATTCATAAATATATTCGTATGCTTCAAGGTCAAAAATCATCCCCAGTAAACAAATGGTCTAGCGACTACTTAATTCTTTGCCCGCCTCTCTGTTTTTTTCTTTTTCGGCGGCTACCCCGTGGGGGAGCCGAAAAAGAAAAACAGAGGCGGCAAGATATACAACGCTTCACACCCGCTTCTTAACTTGACTATAAGCACACTCAACAAGATTCCAAAGATATGGATAATCATGACATCGATAGATTAGAACGAGGAAGATTAAAGTATTTAGAGTACATCCGAAAAGCTAGAAAACAAAAGGCTAGGAATACTTATAAAACTAAAATAGTTATCTCCGGACAATTCATTGAGGAATATATTTATCAAAATGAAATAACTACCGGCAAAAAAAGAGTTCGTAAAAAGAAGCGGAAAAATAAGCCCCAAGAGGAACAAACAGAAATGAGAAGCGGTGCTTTACGGCGAACGAGAATGAACATTATGCGCCTGGTAAACAGTAATCCGGATTTCGTCACTTTCCTTACTCTGACTTTCGATGAGAATAAATTTACCAACAAAAAAGACATCACGGAATTTGAGAAATGCAATTATCTGTTTATGACTTTCATGCAAAGGCTTAAATATAATTTCCCCAGTATCAAATATCTGGCCGTGCCCGAATTTCAAGGCGATTACTATTCCCGCACCAACATTAAAAAAGAGTTTGGCGGAGCCATTCACTATCACCTGCTTCTAAACCAAAAAGTTGATACTAAAAAAATCGAGAAAATTTGGCGACACGGTTTTGTGAAGATCAATAAAATAAAATCAATTAATAATGTCGGCCTTTACGTTTCTAAATATTTAAGCAAAGAATCGTTTAACAAAAAATATTTCGGCAAAAAGAAATTCTTCTATTCCCGTAATCTGAACCGACCGCAAGAATTTAAAGGATCGGATGGTGAGGGGGTGATGGCTAATTATTCCCCTCCACCGGAAAAAGTTTATGAGAAAGAATTTAAGAATAAATATCGAGGCGAAGTAACGGTAAATATTTATCAAATCAAATAATATGGCAAACTTAGAAAAAATTAATTTCGGCACTTATGGTTATCACGCCTGGTTGGTCGGAAAAATTAATGGAATGAAAAAAGCTTTAGAGGCCGGAGAAAGTTTTGAGCATTCAAGCGATACCGAAATGCTTAAGAGAAAATTAGCGGCCTACGAAAGAGCCCTCAAAGAACTGGAATAATGGTCGCCTAATAATTTAAGAAAAAAAATGGTACAATACGATAGTCCAAAATGGCCGAAAGGCTATCTATCGAGTTGCCCATTAACAATTATATGAAAATCGGTTTAATCACGAATAATCCTATAAATGGAGGCCTATTGAAACCTCAGGAGGCGGCTAATCTTTTAGCTATCTCCCGGGCGACTCTTTATCGCCTAATAGACAAAAGGGCAATTTTTGCCCACAAGATTGGCGGCAGTTTACGCTTCAGCCAAGAAGATTTAGATAACTACTTAGAGAAAGCTCGTATTAAGCCGATCGATTCCCAATAATATGTCAGTATATCGAAATAAAGCAGGGACTAGGTATCTGGTGGATTTTAGATTTAATAGAGTCCGCTATCGCCAAGCTAGCCCCGACAATACCCTGAAAGGCGCCCGAGCTTATGAAATTTTTCTAAGAAGCAAATTAACTAGAGGCGAATCATTAAAAGAAGTACCGGCCGAAATAATAATGAATTTTAATGACTTTAGTAAAATCTGGTTAGATAAATATGCCAGGGTTAATAATAAGCCCTCGGAAGTTAAAAATAAAACCAGTGCTCTTAATTCTCATCTCTTGCCCTTTTTCGGATCACTACCTTTAGATAAAATCAGTAATGAAAAAATTGATGAATTTAAAGACGCTAAAAACCAAACCGGCTTATCTCCGAAAAGCATTAATAATTTATTAGTTATTCTCTCTAAATGTCTCTCCACGGCCGTTGACTGGCAATACCTAAAAGCTATGCCGAGAATAAAACATTTAAAAGCACAGCGACCACGATTTGACTACCTTTCAGAAATTGAGCTCCAAAAATTATTGGATAATTCCAGCGGCCAAATTAGAGAGATGATTCTTCTGGTTTCAAAAACCGGACTTCGTTTCTCGGAACTCATTGCTTTGGGCTGGAACAATGTTGATTTAGGAAATAGTCCTAAATTAATTATTGATAAATCAATCGTCAGAGATATCGTCGGCACGACTAAGGGTTATAAAATAAGATATATTCCTTTAGTCAAAGACGTTTACGAAATGTTATCTAACAAAGATAATAAAGACGGTTTGGTTTTCAGTAAAAACAATAGACACTTAGTCCAAATTACCTGCCTCAATTCATTGCACGCCGCCTGTAAACGAGCCGGATTAAGAGACATTGGCTGGCACTCCTTAAGACATACCTTCGCCAGTCATTTAGCTATGCGGGGCATCACCATGATCGCCCTGCAACAGTTGCTAGGACATTCCTCTATCTCGACAACGATGATCTATGCGCACCTCTCGCAATCGGTCTTAACTAACGCTATAAAGCTCCTAGAATTACCGAGCAAAGAACTGCCTACCCTCTTATTTCCCATTTCTCCAGAAAAAACCGCCTTCTCGGAAATATAAAATTTTATTGCTAAACTAAAATAATAAAAAATTATTAAAAAGTATCAAAAAACAAGGCAAATTACCTTGTTTCCTGTACTAGTGAACTGTACCCTATTTAGTAGACACTTTTAAACCCTCTACCCACCCCCTCTGTTTTTAGTCAAAAGATAATTTCTATACTCTATGGGGGTCATTCTGTTTTTCGACCATTGTTTTCTTTGATGATTGTAATATACCATATAATCATTAATTCTAGAATATAATTCTGCCAAGCTTTGACACTTTTTGTAATCCACCTCATCCTTTAAATGACCAAAGAATGATTCAATTGGAGCATTGTCGATGCAACTTCCTTTGCCGGACATAGATTGTGTCATGCCAATTTTCTGTATGGTTTTAATGTAATTTGGATTAGTATAATGGAATCCTTGATCAGAGTGGATTAAGGCGTTCGTAGTTAAGTTCGGCTTAATTTTTCTTACAGTCTCTGTGACTAGTGCCATATCCGGACGAGTTGAAACATTCCAGGACACTGCTTCGCCACTAGCAATATCCTTAATAACTGATAAATAGGCAAATCTATCTTTAAACGGCAAATAAGTAATATCGGTACAAAATACCTTATATGGAATATTTTGTCGAAATTCTCTCTGCAATATATTCGGGAACTTCCGATGTTCCAATCTTTTTTTCATAATTAATTTGTACGGATTTCTTTTTCTAACTTTAGTAACTAATTCATATTTTCTCATAATCCGCTGGATCTTTTTATGGTTCATCTCCGGCAAGTACATTTTAATACTTCTCCAGCCATATTTACCCCTTCCTTTCTCGAAAACCTCTCTAATTTTCAAATAATCTTCATAATCTTTGTCTTTTTTATCGGTTTGACTTAACCATTTGTAATAGCCACTATTTGATACTTTGGCTAATTTACAAAGAAAGCTCACATTATCATTTATTTCCTTAATTATTATATATTTTTGATTCGACCTGAGTTTGACTCCGCTCTTTTGGCCCGGAGTTTGGCTAAAAAATCGTTTTCCGCCTTGAGATATTTTACCTGTAGTTCAAGTCTTTTAACTTTGTCAGAATTATTTAGGGATGGCCCTTTGTCAAACTGGATGCCGCCTGACCTAATCAATCCCTCTATTCCTTTTTGAGCCGCAATCTTCTTCCAGTCC
>CAYVNL010000018.1:0-3571 GCA_964452925.1 uncultured Candidatus Saccharibacteria bacterium | reverse complement strand
AAATAATAACATTTTTAAAAACTATATCAAGGATAATGATTCTTTTTCTGTAAAACAACCAACCCTCGTTCTTTTAAGGCTGTAAAGATATGCTCCAGTTCCTAACCCTCTTCCAAGGTCTTCTGCTATTGATCTTATATAGACTCCAGGGCCAGTTATTATTTTTAAAGATATAAAAGGATACTTATATTTAATTATAGATATTTTTTTAATATTAACCATTCTTTCTGGCATTGAAAATGAATGTCCTTTTCTAGATAAAATATATGATTTTTTACCATTAATTTTTATAGCACTAAATTTGTGAGGTCTTTGGGTTTTTTTATTTTTAATATTTTTCAACTCTCTTCGTATTTTCATAAGGTTAGGTTTTTTTGATGAAATAAATTTTATTGGTCCCTCGGCATCTCCAGTAATACTATTTTCTCCTAGTTTTATTTTTCCTATATACTCTTTTTCTTTTAAGGCATATTTATTTATTTTTTTAGTATAATTTCTACCAATTGCAATAACTAAAATACCTTCGGCCAAGGGGTCTAGGGTTCCAGCATGACCTATCTTTTGAGTTCCTGTCATCTTTCTAAGCGTATCTATTACGTCATGAGATGTTGGACCTATTTTTTTATAAAAAGGAAAAATACCGTTCATAATAAATTATTTATTTTATTATATCTTTTTATGTCATAATGACAATAAAAAAAGATGCGTTAGCACCTTTAGTATTTTGGAGGCAATATCTTTATTATTATGCCCCACTTTTTTTTAATAAAAACAGGCTCTCCTGCTTTTTTTGAATACAATTCTTTTCCTTTTTGCGTTTTGATAGATATTGTTTTGTAATTAGAAAAATTTTTGCATTTAAAAAAGCTTCTGAGCTCAATCTTAATAATTTCGTTTGCTATCAAGATTTCTGCTCTGCTTCCAATATAGATTATATCGGTTTGATTTTCTTCAGATATTAGAAGATTATGTCTCATTCCATGTTCGTAATCTTTTATCCTTTCTTTTAAAGAAGCTATTTTTTCTTGATAGTTATAATTAAAAAGATTCATTTTCTTTTCCTCCAAATTTTAAAGATCTAAGATTATAGTACTTTTAAAAAGTATTAAGTCAAGAAAAAGAGATGCGTTGCATCTCTTTAGGGGTAAAGTATTTTTTTTATTCTAGCTTTTTCGCCATGAATATAAATTATATTACCCCTTTTTTTTAAGTATATTATCTTTCCTATGTTAGAGTTAATTGGCAGTGACTTGAATTCTTTGTCGTCAAAAATTTTTGGACAACAAATAGTTAACCTTAATTTTATTTCTTTTTTGTTTTCTTCACAAAGAATTACAACTCTGTTGTGAAGCTTAACAATGTCATGGCCAGAATTAATTTCTACTAAAAAATTAAGTGAAACAGCTAGTCTTAACTCTTTAATCGTTGATTCTAGTGCCTTTTTTTTGTTTGACTTAAAGAATTTTTCTTTAAAGATCTTTCTAAATATTTAATTTTTTTTAATATCTTCTTATCATCTTCTGTTGTTGTCACTATTTTCTCCTTTCGATCGGTAAAAAAGAGATGCATTGCATCTCTAGTAAGACTTTATAATCTTTATTTTTTGAATTCCTTTTGGGGATTCATACTCTATCTCACCATCTGTATCTGTTGAGAGAAGAGCTCTTCCCATTGGTGATTTCTCTGAAATAAAAATGAGCTCCTTTTGATACCTTACGAGAAATAATTCTTTAAATACCACGCAAGTCATTATTTTTCCTCTTTTTTCAACAAGAAATATTTTAATGACTTCTTTCATGGCTTTCTCTATTTTTTTTATTTGAAGAGAAATCTTTAATTCTTCTTCATAAAGATCAACCACTTGATTTTCTTGGTTATGATTTGAGCAAAATTCACTTACAAAAAACTCCTTTTTCTGAATAATAGCATCCATTTTTTTTACTAAAATAGATTTTTCCTTCTCGAGTAACTTAATTACATCCACTTGCTTGCCCTCCTTATTTTTTAATGATCTGTTGTTATTATAATAAAAAGAATTTAAATGTCAATAGTCTATGGTTGTAAAACATCTTCCATTCTTCCTTCTATAGAAATTATAACTTCATTTATGTCTGAAAATTGATATAATGTTCTTTCTATCTGTTCTCTTATAAAATTAACCGTTGCAGATCCTGCGACATTAGTTTCGAGATCAGAACTAAAATCAACATAAGCAATTCCATCAATAATGTTTATTAAATTTATTTTAGTTTCAGGGTTAATTGAAGAGTAATAGCCGCTAGTAGCCTCGTCTTCGTTTGGACCTTCTATTAGAGAGTTTAAAGAAGATTTTGCCACTTCAAGGCTATACGGAATCTCTCTAGTAACTGAAAAAATACTTTCTTCTTCACCCGTTTTTCCGAAGAACAGTTCTATTTGAATAAATGCCGGTCTTTCTGTCTCTGTCTCTGATATAAAAATATTGTCAAGCTCAGAAAAAACATCATCAGTTATTGCTTCGACAATAACTCCTTCTTGAATTCTCACTATCGTTACATGTGGAGTAATAACTTGAACATTATATGATCCCGACCGATCACCGTAGCCACCGCTTCTTGAATTAAATGAAAAAACGAAAAGATATGAATGATTTTTTTTAATTATTTTTTCTTCTATTAAATCAAGACCCTCACCGTCAAAACTATATGTTGGAGAATTATTTAACATCCAATCTGATGCTAATTCCCTAGCCTTCTTTACTCCGTAACTATTAAAGACAAGATCACTTGAAAGCAACCAATAAGAAAGAGCAGTTAAAACTAAAACTATAAATAAGATAAATATTATTTTTTTCATTTTTTTAAAATTTCTTTTTTAAGTTTAAATATTAATTCCTTTGTTTTGTAAGGTTCTGGTATTTGTTTAAAAATAAATTTATTAAACTTACCAGCTGTTTGTATTTGAATGTTTCCATATTTTAGAATCGTTGGCATTACGCCATTTACATTGACTGTAATGTCTTGAATTCTTGAGTGGCTTACAACAGATAACGTTCTATTAAACAAACTTTTTAATTCGGTATGAACCGTTCTTTCGTTTGTTATTATCCAACAATCTAAATAATAATTAGTGAAAACAATAAGAGATAAAAGAAAACCAATAAAGATAGATGATATAAGAATATAAGAAACAAAAAAAGTTACTCTTATGCTGACAAGCCATGGTATGGATTCAAGGATCCAGTCAGAAAAGTATATTCGAGAAAAAATTAAAAGAAAAAAAGATATTAAGATAAAAAATATAAATAAAAAAATAGGAATTAATTCAAAAAAAAGAATTATTTTATGCCTTCTTTTTATTTCAATTATTTTTTCGTTTTCTCCTAAATTTAACATATTATTAATATTAACAAAACTAAAATTATTAAAAGAAAAATAAAAGATATCCACCTAAAAAATGATAATATCTTTCTAGCTTTTATATCGTCTGGTAATTTTAGCTTTTCAAAATGATGCCTTACCATAAAATTTATTTTTATTGATAGCCCCACCAAAAAAATATAAAATAAAATTGAAAATATTTTCATAGCTAT
>CAYVNL010000017.1:0-3882 GCA_964452925.1 uncultured Candidatus Saccharibacteria bacterium | reverse complement strand
AAAAAAATAAACCAATCTATGAAACCCATGATAATGATTTAGCTTCAATCTTGCATTGTCTTGGAGCTAAGATTCATTCCACTCAATGGCGAGGCAAGTCGTTGTTCTTTTTGTTTAGCGATAGGCAACTATGCGAAAAGGTTATCTCTGGCTATTACAAAGATAATTTAATAGTCAATCCAAGAAATTTGTTAGATTCCAAAAAGATTATTAAATCAATGATATTTAATAAATAATAATATGAAATTCATAAGAAAAAATTCTCTTGGAGAAAAAGAGTATTATATAAAATCATTAAAGAGGTATGGCACCAAGTCAGATCTAGCTCTGGATGCTTCAAAAATAAAAACTAATATCGAAAATTGTTTAAGAAAACACCTAGGTCGATATGACAAATAATTTATATCCCATAACCCCGGAAGGAGGACTTCTTCCCGGTGAAGAACCTGAAGTTGGTGAAAATCACCTTAAAATCATTCCTGGAGACTATTTTCTAACAGCACCCATAAAAGAAAAACCTTTCTTGGTGGCGGGCATGATACCCGAGGGCTCACTTTCGATTTTAACCGCTGATTCGGGTAGTGGGAAATCTTTACTTATGCTTATAATTGCCAAGCATATAGCCTTGGGAGAAAAATTATTTAATACCCTCGAAGTAAAACAGGCCAGAATATTGATTATTGATACAGAGCAAGATTACGATATTTTAGCTAGTCGTCATCAGGCACTAGTAGATTGTTCAGCTCCTATTTATTACATTCATAACCAATCTTTCGATATTTGCAATGATGAAGATTTTTTTTGGCTCGTCAAAGAAGTTTTATCAAATAATATTGGATTAATTATTTTAGACACTATTTCCGGCGTACACTCCCTTGAAGAAAATTCAGCAAAAGAAATGAAGCAATTAACAAAAAAACTTTTAGATCTTATTAGGTTAACTAATAGCACCTTAATTTTTTTGCATCACCATCGGAAGAAAATGGCAGGAGAAAATTATTCTCAAGGTAGTGCTCGAGGGTCCACCGCTTTAATCGCCGCCGTAGCATCACATCTACTTTTAACAAGCAGGAAAGAAGTCGATGAACTTGGTAATTGTGTTTTAAAAATGACCATTGAGCAGTTTAAAAGTCGCCGCCCAGATGGTATTAATAAAATTGGTTTGAATATCACCTATAATCCAGAGACAAAAAAGAGTGCCTATGAATATCTGGGAGAAATTGATGAGAAGAGCCAGAGCATGGGAGCGGCTAAAGAATTTTTAGAGAGCTTTATACAGCTAGGAACGGAATATACAATTGAAGAATTATTTTTAGAAAAAAAGAGACAGGGATTAATTTTCGGAAAAAATATTATAAGAAACGCCTGTAAAGAGTTAGTAGATGAAGGCAGACTGGACTCTCACAAGGGTACTGGAAAGGAGTGGAACAAGTCGTATTATTTTAAAACGGTTTAGTCAAGAAAATGGCTTCACGCTTACCTATACAATATATACTCCAGGTAATAGGTAAGCCAATTAACCCAAAGGAGTAAACCACTTAAGGGGGTTTCCTCTCTTTCTAGGAAATTAAAAGAAAAATAAGCGGAAGCGTTAAGAGTTAATCAAAAAAGCCAATGAAATTGCTTCACTGGCTTCACGGGTAAACCAAAATGAAGCGTGACGCCCTCTTACTTAACTAATTAAATTTATGAAATGTGCTTTTATCAAGCCAGACGGTAGCCAATGTAATGCCAACCCCATAAGTGATTCAGAATTTTGTTTTTTTCACGACCCCAAGTCTAAAGAAAAACAAAAAGAAGCTCAAATTAGTGGAGGCAAAGCTAATAAGGTTGTTTTGAAAGAAGCTTTACCGGTTTTAACCATAAACGAATCTAGAGATGTAATTATGTTATTAATTGACACCATAAATAGAGTTAGAAGCGGTGAAATTGATATAAGACTTGCTAATTGTCTCGGAGTCCTGTCTGGTCAATTAATTAAAGCTTTTGAAATGAGTCAGATTTCTGATCGTGTAGAGATTGTTGAACAAAAGATTTTAGAGAAAAAAACTACTTACAATAATTAATATGATAACTAAACAAAAAATAAAGAGGTTAGAAAAATCTGTAGAATATTTAAGAGGTGAAAAGATTTATGTTTGTTTAAAAAAATATGCGGATCAGGAAGTATATTCTTGCGGAAGTAAAGCCCATTACTCCCAGGATTCTATAAAGAAATACTTCAATTTTCGTCCAGGTGATATCTTAGTAGTTATTATTGGGATGGGAATAGACGATAATATCGATAAAAACCTTTTAAAATAAGGCTAAAAATGATATAATGAGCATGTACCGCATAGCATAAGCTGTGCCCCATACTGCTCATTAAAAACTAAATGAAATCAGATTTTACTCAAGACAAGCTAGTAAAAAAATATTTTCTAAGTCCTCAAGAATTGGCTGATTATTTTGGAGTTTCTCTAAAAACAATTTATAGAAGAATAGAAAAAAGGGAGATACCATTTTATAAAATAGGCGGGAGTATTAGATTAAAAAAAGAAGACATAGAAAAATATGCAAGCATGGTCTTTGTAAAATCAATATGTAAATGAATATGAGCACATATAAAAGAGGAAATAAATGGTGGGTAAGATTTAGATTTAATCATAAAAGATACTTTAAATGTAGCCCTGAAAATTCCCAAACTGGAGCTAAGGCTTATGAAGCGCTTTTGCGTCAAAAACTCTCAAGAGGTGAGCCAATAATTGAAGTTCAAAAAGAAATAAAAACTATTCCCACTTTTAAGGAATTCTCTAACAAATGGTTTATAGTCTACGTTAAGACTAATAACAAATATTCAGAGATACTGAACAAAGAGAGTCTATTAAGAGTTCATCTAAATCCATTTTTTGGGCAAAAACCATTAAATAAAATAAGTAATCTAGATATTGAGAACTATAAGGTCCAGCAATTGCAATCTGGTCAATCTAATAAGAGCGTGAATAATCATCTTATCGTTTTGAATAAATGTCTGAATACTGCTCAAGAATGGGGTATTATCGAAAGTACTCCTAAGATCAAACTCTTAAAGGTTCAACCTCAAAAGTTCGATTTTTTAAGTACAGACGAATGTCAGTTATTATTAGATAATTGCGACGGACTATTAAAGGAAATGGTATTGGTTGCTCTCAAAACAGGCCTCCGTTTTGGAGAGTTAATAGCCTTAGAATGGACTGATGTTGATTTTAAGAACAACATAGCCACCATTCAAAGATCGATTGCTAGAGGACGCTTAGGAAGCCCTAAAAGCAATAAAATTAGATATGTACCACTATTAAATGATGTTAGTGAGGTTTTAAAGAGAAGGGCCGTAAATAATGGTTTTGTGTTTAGTAAATATGATAATAAACACCTGGGTCCAATGCTTTGTTTGGGATGGTTGCATCAAGCTTGTAAAAGAGCTGGACTTAGAAAAATTGGTTGGCACACATTAAGACACACTTTTGCTTCTCATCTAGCCCAAAATGGAGTTTCCATTATTCTGATTAAAGAGCTTTTGGGTCATGCCGATATAAAGACAACAATGCGTTATTCCCACCTCACTTCGCAAGCTATTAGAGGGGCAATAAGCACTCTAGAATTCAAAAGTGGAGACATAGTGGAGACAATTTCTAAACCAACAGTTAAAGAGACGGTAAATCTCTTTCCGGTCGTATCAGAAATATCTCAAAAAACCCAATAAAAAACAGGCCTTTAAGCCTGTCTCTATACTTGTAGTCCCTAGGGGAATCGAACCCCTGTTACCAGGATGAGAACCTGATGTCCTAACCACTAGACGAAGGGACCATAATTAAAATTTTATAGTTTTTTTATTTCTATTTCAATATTTGACCAATAAAGTTA
>CAYVNL010000016.1:0-2639 GCA_964452925.1 uncultured Candidatus Saccharibacteria bacterium | reverse complement strand
TTTTTCTTTGGTATCAACTATTTGTTTTATTATTACATCTTTTGCTTTATCTATCGCTCCATGGAGGTTGTTTTCTTTTGTGTGAGCAATTATATCTTTTTTTTCTCCAGGAATAATTAATCTTAATTTACAAAAGAAAAGACCCTTTTTTATCTCAGCTGACTCTGATCCAATTTCCCAATGAAACTCAACACCTTTTTTGTTTTCTTCGGAACTATTCTTAGTTTTTAAAAAACTTTTCATTGGTCTTTCAAGTGACTTTGCTTTCTTGTTAATATAATTAGTTATTGATTCTGCGATCTTTATATTTGTTGTTTTTATTATTGTTTTCATCATAATTTAATTAACATATTCATTGTAGCAAACAGAAGCAGAAAAGAAAACCCTACAATAAATATTGTAGGGCTTTTTAGTCTAACTCACTATTTCTTTTTTTTAGCTACTGTCTTTTTTTTAGTAGCTGGTTTCTTCTTGATAGCTGGCTTCTTTTTAGCTACTGTCTTTTTTTTAGCAGCCATTTTTTTATAAAAAATTGTTTTTATTTCAGGAGCAAATAGCCGACCTATATTTGCAAAAATCAATCTATATATTTATATTATAACAACCTTTATTTAGGTCAAGTGTTGATAACTAATTTTTAAATCCAAGGTATTGAATTTCTTCTTGAAGTTCTATATTTAACCTTTCTTTCACCCTTTTTTTTACAAGGATTATTAAGCTTCTAACATCTTCTGAGGTTGCATTTCTAATATTTACTATAAAATTAGAATGAACATTTGATATCATTGCACCTCCAATTTTTTTTCCTTTTAATCCACACTTTTCAACAATAAGTCCTGATGGAATTATGTTGTTTTTAATTATCTTATCAATTCCATGAATTTTTCTTAATATCTCTTTCTTTTCTTTATTATTGCTAATTTTATAATTCTTAAAAACACTTCCTGCCGAAAACTCTTTAGGATGTCTTTCGTTTCTGTAATCAAGATATCCTTTTATTTTTCTTTCTATTGCAGACTTTTTATCTTTTTTTAAAACTATTTCAGCTTTTAAAATAATTAAATTATCATTTTTTTTAAAAACACTTTCTCTGTAGTTAAAACTACCACCATCTTTAGATATTTTTTTAATCTTCTTATCGTTAACATCAAAAACCTCAACTTCTTTTATGATATCTGCCATAAAACTACCAAAAGCACCGGCATTTCCACGAATAGCACCACCAATACTACCAGGTATTCCAGCGGCCCACTCAAGACCACTAAGACCATTTTTAAAAGAAGAAGCTATAAGTAGCGGTAAAGGAACGCCAGCGTCAACAATGATTTTATTTTCTTTAAATATAGTTTCTTTATTTGATATTTTTATAACAATTCCATTAAACCCTTTGTCTGAAATTAAAAGATTACTACCATTTCCTAATATAAAAAAAGGTATTTTACTTTGTTCAGAAAAATTAATTCCATAGATTAAATCTTCTAAGTTTTCAGCTTTTAAAAAAAATCTAGCATTACCACCTATTTTAAAGGTTGTGTAATTTTTTAAAGGTATATTTTTATCTATTTTATTCATTTATTTTAATTTTTAAACTAGAGAAATTTATAAAACAATATTCCAAAATATTCATGTATAGCTAAGTCAGCATTTCTTAGATCTCTGGCACTAGGAAAATAACTTAAAACACCATACTCACCTCTAGTTTTAAAATCTATTGGAGCTGGTATTGGATTAGACCCAATTTTTTCAAATTCCATTATAGACCTTTTCATGTGATAAGCAGATGTTACCAACAAAAATAAATCATCTTTAACTATCTCTGATATATTTCTAACGTTTTCCCATGTATTTTTTGATCTTCCTTCAATTATTATATTTTCACCCGGAACTCCCCGACTAGTAAAAAAATCTCTAACAGCTAGGGCCTCTTCACTTCCTGGATTCGTTGGATTTGTTCCAGATATAATAACAGTAGACTTATGATCTGTAAGGTGAGCTATTCTTAGAACTTCACTAGCTCTTAAAACATCACTCTCTCTACCTCCAAGCAAAAGAACTACTTTATCTGCTTTCTTTATTTCTTCAATCTTTATTGTGCTATATTCTTTTTCTAGTGGTTTAAGAAGGATGTCTGTAAATGGAGTTATTGAAAAAAGATAGTAAGAAAATAAGCCAAAAATAATAAATATTCTTCCTATTTTAAGGTTTTTCTTGCGAAAAGTTAAAACAAGACCAAAAAGAATAATTAATGGAATGAAAACACTTGGTAGTATTAATTGTTGAACTAATCTCAAAAAACTCATTTATTTTTTTAACAATTTTCCTATTTGAAAAACACTATTATCTTTAATTATAATCTTAAAAATATTTTCAATAAAATCACCTCCGGCATAACCAACAATTAAAGCAAAACTTAATGGAATTGTTTCTATTCCTGGCATTAATATTCCTAGATCATTAACAATCCAGGAGGATATAAATCCTATGGATCCAGAAACAAAAACAAGAATTGAAAAATAAGGTAAATTTAGTTTAACATCTTTATATGATTGAGTATATTTTATAATACCAACAAAGCCTCTTATAACTCCACCTAAAAAACCAAAAAAGAAAAAAGTCATATTTTTATATATTAAATTTTT
>CAYVNL010000015.1:0-4488 GCA_964452925.1 uncultured Candidatus Saccharibacteria bacterium | reverse complement strand
TCTTCTATTAAACTATCCATTAAATGAAATTGAATTGAAAATGATTTCTCTGAATTCCAAGAGATCCATCTCTCCGATAGTCCAATATCTCCTAATCTTAAAAAGAATTCGTAAACTTTTTGACCAGCTATTGTATAGAGGTTTTTATCTATAATTCCTTCAAAGGCAGTGCCAACAAATGATAAAGAAGAAGCTAATCCATATGAAAAGAAGCCAATTAAAACATATAACTTGGTCTTAGTTATGGTTTTTAATTCTTTCCAGTAACGAACAAGAGCATATAGTGGTATTCCTCCTAAGATACCGAAATATATCATCTCTGCTAGTGTTCCCATCACTCCTTGATCGTACTCATTAAAAACAACCTGAACATAGCTCATGAATGTATGCCTTATATTCCCAGCGTCTTCTAATAACATTAATATAAGGGCGACTGATATTATTATCCAAAAATTAAA
The DNA here is from genome assembly GCA_964452925.1 of uncultured Candidatus Saccharibacteria bacterium. GTDB lineage: Bacteria > Patescibacteriota > Minisyncoccia > Minisyncoccales > CSSED10-335 > CAYVNL01. The sequence goes on along the minus strand of CAYVNL010000015.1, from coordinate 4,030 downwards.
CCTTATAATAATTGTTCATCTTTTCTAAATAAAAATAGGCCTGGATAAACCAGGCCTACTCTATTCAGTATTATTCTTTGAGCTTATCTTTAAGATTCTTTAAAACATCTCCTGCAACTTCTTTACCTCCTAGTCCAAAAGCAATACCACCAGCAATAACAATTAATGCAATTATTCCTGTAAATATTATTGAAAGCAATTCTCTAGCAATTCCTAGTTCAATAAGTATTGCAAATCCAGCAAAAATCCATATAGACCAACGAGCTATCTCTCCTGCTAGATAGGTATGTTTAAATTTAGCTTTTTCTGATGTAACAACGATAATCTTTGAAAGAAAATCTGCTAACATAACTGCAACAACAAAAATTAATGATGCAACAATAATATTAGGAATATATCCCACGATCTCTCTCATAAATTGAGCAAAATAAACTAAACCAAAAACAGCAACCGCGGCCCATAAAAAGAAAACGTAAATAATCCATCTTACGATAGACCCAATAAAGCAAGATGCCTTTATTTTAATTTTTGCCTTATTCATTGCTTCTTTCCATTCTTCTTTTTCGAAAAAATTATCAAATTTAGCTTTTTTAAGAACGCTGGAAACTATCTTTCCAAAACCAACCGCAACAAACCAACCAAAAACAAGAATCATCATTCCAAATATTAGGTTGGGAAGATAAATTAAAAATCCCTGCCAAATAGAAGATATGGCTTCCATTGTAATGTTGTTCCAATCCGTGTTCATATTATTTTATATTTTATTTTTTATTTTAAAATGATCGACCTTTATTTTTTATTATAACAATAGTAATGAATATAAACAATCTAACTACTTAAGATGATTTTCTTTAAAATCTATTCTATTTTTTCTTAAAGCTAACCAACATTTATGGGCGCTATCCTCGTAATCACTCATCCCTCCAAGATCCCTAAAACTTCTCTTACCAAATGTTTTTTCTACTAACATTCCAATCTCAAGCAAGTTTCCATTAAAATTTGCTTTTAAAAAAAGGTCGTAAACAGTGTTTGGGTTTTGATATTCGTTAGAAAATTCTTCAGATATCTCTTCACAAATATAATTGAGAACTTTTCTGTGCTCTTTATAAGCAATCGAACTATAATTATCTCTTCCGATCCAAGAGGCAATCTCGTCATGCTTATTTCTTGTATCTTTAATTAACGATTTAATCTCTTCGGATTCTTTTATCCAATAAATATCATCTTTTGAAATACGATGCTCTTTTTCTATTATCTCTTTAATTTTTTCTCCGCTCTCTGAATTTAACCATTCTTTTTCTGGTGAAAAACCTGGAATATCATTAAGAAGTTTTTTTGAGTATTCTTTTTCCGCCTTTGAAACGATCGCCTCATGCAGGCCTCTAAAGAAACTATGATAGGGTTGACTATCTTTTGCTTTATTTATTATGCTAACTCCCTGGCGATATGTGCTAACTCCCTCGCGATATGGACCACTCTCTGTTTTAAATAAGGAATAAGATTTTAAGTGCAATAATTCGTGAAAAGCTACAACCCCAAAATGAAGGGGGTTATTAATAAAACGTTCTAATTTAAAAATTATTGCTTCACTATTTTTTATTGTTGCAGCTTCTGTTGTTTTTGAGTATTTTTCATAGAATTCCTCCCCAAGAATATAGAAATTTTCATATGGAACATTATAGCTCTTTATACCAGCATCTTTCATCAATTTTGATGTTTCTTCATTTGCTATATCTATAAGAGCCTCACTATGTCTTATTTTATCTATTAAATGTTCTTTTCCTCTTATCTCGTGTAAATAAAAATCTGACTCTTTATTGTTAAAAAGTTTTTGTCTTTGCGCTTCTTCTTTAGCTTCTTTACCTTCTCCAGTAATAATAATATTTTCTGGTAGTTTTTCTCTCATTTAAATAATATTTTTTATGTGGACCCTGCCGGGTTCGAACCGGCGACCTCCTCATTGCAAATGAGGCGCTCTACCAACTGAGCCAAGGGCCCTTAACTGTGGGCGTGGATGGAATCGAACCATCTACCTCCTCTTTATCAGAGAGGCGTTCTGCCAATGAACTACACGCCCCTTTTTTGTTTTTTCTTTGGTCTTTTTTTTGAAAAAGAAGCCTCTATTCTGTTTGGTAATAATTTTTTAAGAACTGTTGGTGATAAGATTATTGATTCGGTATTGCTCCCAGAATTTACTATAACCTTACTATTTTCTGATATTTTTTTATCAATTATATATATCGCTTCTTTTATTTGCGCAAATGGTGGCATAGATCCCTCCTTAATTCCTTTAACTAATTCTTTAATCTTTTTCTCTGGAACAAAACTAATTTTTTTTATCTCTTTTTTATTTTCTTTTTTAAACTCTTTATTTATAGATTTAATAATTTTATCTATATCTATGACATGATCTGAAGGAATTAAAACAATAAATATTATTTTACCTGAATTAATTAATAGGGTTTTAACAAATAAAGATTCTTTTCTTTTTAGCGTTTTGGATTTGTCGTATGCAGTATAAACTTTACGATGCTCTATAACTTCATATTTTACTGAATTAATCTCTAGAATTTTTAATATCTTTTTTGGTATTGCCATATTATGATAATATTAACAAAAAATATAAATTTTATCAATACAAAACACCTCATTCGAGGTGTAGTCTCTATAAATTTGAAATCAGCTTTTTTGAATCGTTTCGAGGCCGAATTTAAAGTGCTCGGCCAACACTTAAGATTAGTTTGAGAATTCTCGCAAACCAATCAAAATCGACACTTCAAAATTAAATGATCCACGGACAGCTTCCGCTACCCGTGCCTTGTTACGACTTAGTCCTTCTCATTGAATCTACCGTGGTACCTTTACAGGTGCTTCGGGTATTCCCAACTCGCTTGACTTGACGGGCGGTGAGTACAAAGCTCAGGAACGTATTCATCGCCACGTGGCTGATTGGCGATTACTAGTGATTCCGGCTTCATGAGGTCGAGTTGCAGACCTCAATCCGAACTGAGATTGAGTTTGGTGGGATTAGCTTCCCCTTACGAGTAGGCAACCCATTGTCTCAACCATTGTATCATGTGTGCAGCCCAGGGCATCAAAGGGCCATGCTGATTTGGCGTCATCCTCACCTTCCTCCCGATTGTCTCGGGCAGTCTTCTATGACACTTGAAACATAGAATGAGGGTTGCGCATGTTACCGCATTTAAGCGTGCACCTCACGGCACATGCTGACGACAACCATGCAGCACCTGTTTATTTGTCCCGTGAAGGAGGTCTTTCTTTTCAAAAAGATTTCAAATAAATTTCAAGCCCTGGTAAGGTTCCTCGCGTATCGTCGAATTAAGCCACATGATCCACCACTTGTGTGAGCTCCCGTCTATTCCTTTGAGTTTTAGTCTTGCGACCGTACTTCCCAGGCGGGATACTTAACGCGTTAGCTTCGCCACTTGAAGGGTCGACACTTCAAATAGCTAGTATCCATCATTTACAGCGTGGAATACCGAGGTATCTAATCTCGTTCTCTCCCCACGCTTTCGTCCCTCAGCGTCAGGATCGTCCCAGTTGATTGCCTTCGCTTTCGGTGTTCCGGTCGATATCAACGGATTTCACCCCTACACCGACCGTTCCATCAACCTCTAACGTCCTCTAGTTTAGCAGTATCCTTAATGTTCCTAAGGTTAAGCCCTAGGTCTTTCATCAAGGACTATCTAAACCGCCTACGGACCCTTTACGCCCAATAAATCCGGATAACGCTTGGGGGTTCTGTATTACCGCTGCTGCTGGCACAGAATTAGCACCCCCTTATTCCTAAGGTACCGTCACCTAAAAAGGTTCTTCCCCTAGAAAAGCTTTTTACACTCCGAAGAGATTCTTCAAGCACGCGGCGTCGCAGGATCAGGGTTTCCCCCATTGTCCAATATTCTCGACTGCAGCCTCCCGTAGGAGTAGGGCCCGTGTCTCAGTGCCCTTGTTGGCGATCAGGCTCCAACCTCGCCTACCCGTCATTGCCTTGGTAAGCCATTACCTTACC
>CAYVNL010000014.1:0-2288 GCA_964452925.1 uncultured Candidatus Saccharibacteria bacterium | reverse complement strand
CTTGTCTAACGGCTTCTCTTGTTATATTATACTTCTTTCCAATTTTTTCAAGGGTATAATTTTCAAAGTAGTACAGCCTAATAAAATCTTTTTGTCTTTCCGATAAATATTCTATATCAAATAGTTGCTGAACCAAATCTTGAAGATCAGATTTTTCCTCTTTGTTTTCTAAAATAGATTCTGGCATAAGAGTTTTTTTATCTTCTATGCAATCATGAAAAGAACTCATTTCTTCCAAGTCATTAACATAATCTAAAGAATATACCTTGTTAATTTTTTTAGGCTTTTTATATATCTTAGAGATATATGTTTGAATAGCCCATATAGCACACTGATTTCTGTATGAATATTTTGTTTTTTTTGTACCTTTTTCGTTTTGATAGTTTTCATCCCATCTCCAATCCGCCATCATAATAGCGTTAGCAACAGAAGAAATGGCATCTTCGTCTTTTAGCATTTTTGTTGATAATCCGTTACACACATTATTTGCAAATTTAGATATTGATTTTTTAGCCAATAATAAATATTGCTCTAGACTATCAAACTTAATATCCTTGTGGTCTTTATAATGAATTTTGTGATCACCAACACCGCTAATCTGTAATAGCATATTTATCCTCTAATAATAGGTTCCTTGGGAATGTTCTTATTTGCTACGTCGCAAATAATATTTTTAATGTCGGCCCTTAGTTTTTCTCTTTCTTTTTCTGAAAAACCAAAACTAACCGTGTAATCTTTTTCTAAGAAGAAATCCGCATAATACTGAGATAAAATTTTATCAAAAGAATCATCGTCTATATTTAGTTCAAACGGACTATTTAATTTATCGATGATTTGTTCTAAATTTTTAACTATAATATCTTCGTTATCTAGGCCATAAATATTGATTAGCCTAGACTTTAACCATATCAAAAATTGTATATCCCCTAATCCTATGTCCCGCATAACAAAAACTACTTATTTTTTTTAGTCAACCTTTTCCATTGCTCAGAATCTGGTCTGTCTTTATCTCCTGGTTTAGCTGGTCTATATTTTTTTCCTTCTCGTTCTTTTTTCTTTCTAATATTTTCCCAAAGTCCAGGTTTATCAGCACCCCGAGATTCTCTACCTTCTGTATCGGTTTCTGACCGTCCATACATTACAAAATTGTGAATCGTGTTCATGTAATCTTCTGTTACAGCGATTTTACCCTGTAGCCAACTCTCGGTCAAGTTGTTTTTTACGGCGGGATCTTCTAAAGATTTTAGAATATTGTAAGCTTTCGACATAATAGTTTTTATAGAACCTACACTCATTTCATAAAAATCTTTTCTATATTTATCCATTGTTGAATCATTATCTGAGATAAGGCTTAGTCTATCTTCTTGATATTCGTTTTCTGGATATGTTTTATTTTCATAATCGTAATCAGCTTTAATCTGATCTATTCCGTTCTTAACTCCATTAAGAATATCTTTGTATCTAGCCATTTTTATATCTCTCTAGTTTAGGGTTTAGTTTTTTAAAAACAACGTCTGTAAACGCCAAAGACGCCTTGTTGTCGCTAGGATAATGAACTCCTTGTAAAACTCTAGCTTTTGCCGTTTGCAAAACTATAGCGTCTAATTCTTTTTGGCTTATTTGAGGAAACACATTTTTTAATATTTTTGCCACCAAACTACTATACACCGTATGTCCAGAAGGATAGGCTGCTGTATGATGAGTGTCTGTTAATATTACATTAATATCAAGATTATAGTATTTAGCTAATTGTTTTGGTCTTGGTCTATTCCAGTAGTTTTTAGTATTAATAATCAATGGCCGAACCACATCATAAAATAAGTTAATATAATTTGATGGGTATTTAAGGTTGTATTTTTTTAATAGGTTTTTAAACGGCGTATCCATATCTTTGTCAATACTGTATACTAATTCTATATCTTTTTTAGACCTATTTTTTGTTGCATTAGAAACAATTTTTAGTTCTCGTTCTGTTGTATTACTAAGATTTTTGGGTGGTGAGTTTAGAATATTTTTCCAATTAAAGTCTATAAGATTTGACATTGGTTTTTCTAAATAAACTGTTTCATATCCAAGAGAATCAATTTTGTCTTTGGATAAAAAATATAAAAGGTTCATATTGTTTCTTGTTTTGTTATTTTGATAATAGTCTATATTACTACGGGATCACCAAAAATTACTTAATCTTCCACAGGAGAACTTGCTCTCCATTGACGACAACTCCAATATCTGGCTCTCCATTTTGGACCCGGATTTTCACAATTGTGTCGAGCCCTAAAACTTTTACG
>CAYVNL010000013.1:0-4540 GCA_964452925.1 uncultured Candidatus Saccharibacteria bacterium | reverse complement strand
CTGGGGTCAGGCGACAAAAAAAGCGGGTTCGAACCGCTTGATTTGCCCTGTAATAAACGGAAAAACACCGCTTTAGGCGGTGCTCGTCCAGTTTGGCTCGGGCTCGTGGACAAAGTTCGAAACGGTATGGCTAAGATTAGATGAGAATTAAGGGTCTAATCTATAGATTAATTATTCCTATTGTTTAAAACATGGCTCGCAGCTCATTAATTTAATATTTTGAACATAATATTAACTATTTCGACGCCCCGCGGGTTTAATTAATTCCCTAAGCAATCAAAATACATCTTATTTGCCCATCCAATGGACTTTCTTATTTTCTAGTAAAACATAAACTTTATTAATGCTATAGCCAATAATTCCAATTAAAATAATAACGGCGTACATAGAACTGATTTCAAAAATTAAATGGTAATCAACCACTCGGCGACCTAAGCCATATTCCGTGCTTACCAACATTTCAATAACAACCACAATTATTAACGAAAAAGAGATAGATTGTCTTAACCCTGAAGAAATGTGTGGCAATGCCTCAGGAAATATAATTTTAACGAAGGTCTGCCAAGTATTAAGTAATAAATTCTTAGCAATCATTAATCTGATATTATTTATATTTTTAATTCCATAAATAGTATTGATGCTCATAATTAAAGTAACACTAAAAATAACTAATGAAATTTTGGAAGTTTCACCTAAGCCAAGCAATAATAAAAAAATCGGCAGTAACGCAGCAGCCGGAATGGATCGTAAAAAATCTATCCAAAAAATTAAACCGCTTCTACCTTTAGACTTAAGGGTGCTAAGTCCTATTAAAATTCCCAACAGACTCCCTATACCCAGACCGATGAGTAGACGCATAAAAGTAGCTCCGATATCCGACAGTATTGTTCCGCCGACAAAAAGATGCCAAAAAGCAAAAAGAATTTTTTGTGGTGGTGGAAATAACAAGGCTGGCAATATTTCTGATTCCGCTAACAAAAACCACACCCAAGTGATGACTAATATAATTATTGATTGTCTCTTCCAACTACTCATACTAAAAAAGATTGGGCTATAGAAATGATTTTTTGACGAATCGCTTGAGCCAAGTCGCCACCCAGTTGCTCCAGATTCCGCGGTCGCGGAATATTATTAGGTATAATGTCTAAAATTTTTGCTGGTAAACCAGAAAAAATGACTATTTGATCGGCTAAAAGAATGGCCTCATCAATAGAATGTGTCACAATAATTGTCGATTTCTTATCTTTTTCCCATAGCGCTAAGAACTGCTGCTGTAGTTTCAGGGCACTTTGATAATCTAAGGCGGAAAATGGTTCGTCAAATAAATATATATCAGGATTAAGTGCCAAAGCCCGACCAAAAGCGGTTAGTTGTGATAGTCCGCCAGAAACTTGATAGGGATACTTATCTTGATGTCTACTAAGATTTAACCGATTAATGATTTGATTAACTTTCTCTTCCCTTTCTTTCTTGCTTTTAACTTTAGAAATTAAGGCCAGCTCAATATTTTTACGGATAGTCATCCATGGTAATAAAGAAAAGCGATGATCCTGAAATACTATACCAGCGCTTAAATCACTATCATCGCCTCTATCCAATTGTTTTATTTCACCGCTATCTTGTTTATCTAAACCGGCAATAATTCTTAATAATGTCGTCTTACCACAACCGTTCGGCCCGAATAAAGCAATAATTTGTCCCTCCGGAATATCAAACGAGATATTCTGCAGAATTGCCGCTGTACCATAACTTTTATTTATCCCGATTACTTTAATCATATTCTAAAAACATAGAGCTACTAATAACTGGTTTTTTAATTTCTCCGATACTTAATAACAAATCGGACAACTCTTGAACTTTATTTTTATCCATTGCGGCAAATTTTTGATATGGAGCAATCGCCATTGAAGTAGCCACCGCTTTATCAAGCGGGGTGTATTTAGACAAAATAACCTTAACTTCATCCGGGTGTTTATCAATAAAGTCCAACGCCAAATCATTAGCCGAAACCAATCGTCTAACAATATCGGGATACTTTTTAACAAAACTATTAGAAACAACGCTAGCCGCAAAAGGAATATCTTTCATAAAATATTTATCAAATAAAGCTTGCTCCAGGGGTCGGCTAATGTTCTTGTATGTCCCGGTCGTGGCGAGCGGCTCAAGGACAATAGCGGCATCAACCTGACCAGCCTCTAAGGACGACAGTTCTAATTTTGGCTCCATTTGAACTAGCTCTGTCCCACTAATCTGGTTCTGTTCTATAAAACGCCGATACATCGCACTAACACTAGAACCTAAATAAGAAGCAATCTTTTTATTTTGCAAATCCTTAACGCTTAAAGTAGAGCTAGTAGAAACTATCATGAACGAAGCGGGACGCCCTTGATTTTCAAGAGTTAAAGAAAATATTTTGAAATACCCCGGGTCTTTTTCTTCAATAGTAAATAATAAAAAGGTATTAACTCCACCCAGAGCGGCATCAATACGGTCAGCGATTAAAGCTTCCATTAATTGATTTGTTGACTGGAACTCAATCGCTTCTACCTTCAACCCCTCTTCACTAAAAATATTCTTTTCTAAACCGACAAAAAGAGGGGCATACATACTATGCGCCCGGTAGCCGATTCTAACCGTTACTAATTCTGAAAGGCTGTCTTTTTTGTTTCCAATAAAGAAAACCCCCGTTACTCCGATTATCAGAATAGCTAATAAAACAAATAAATACTTTTTGTTTTTGTGAAATTTTGACATAAAATTAGTTAATTAAACTCTAATTAAGATATTATTGTATTTTCCGTAAAATTCAGTAATATATCAATGCTTCCGACAATATTTTTATTTAATATTGACAAAATAGCTAAAATAAGCTAATATATAACTATAAAAAAGTCGTCGGTTTTACCGACGTAATAAATACATATGATATGAAAATAGAAAAAACTCTTCAAAACTTCGGCTTAAGCGAAAAAGAATCAAAAGTCTATATTGCCCTTCTTCAGGTCGGTCCAGCTCCTGTCCAAAAAATTGCTGATAAATCATCACTGGCGAGATCAACTATTTATGAAATACTAGGCGCCCTAATAAGACGCGGCCTAGTTAATACCTACTTAAAAAAGCGGGTAAAGTATTTCAATCCCGAAGAGCCCGACAAGTTAGTCAAACAGGCCCAAAGTCAAGCAGAGGCTATTAAAAATGCCTTGCCAGAATTAGAGGCTATCACCGGCTTGTCCCGCCGCAAACCGACCGTAAGATTCTACCAAGGCAAGGAACAAATGAAATTAATTCTAGAAGAAATTTTAGAAGAAGCTCAGGAGATACATAGTTTCGCTGTAGCTGAAGATTTATTGACTGTCTTAAGTGACCATCACAAATGGTTTTTGTCTCAAAGATTAAAGAAAAAAATACCTATTAAGCTAATTTTAAAGGATTCTATCACTGCTAGAGAGCGCCAGGAGTTAGGAGCGCAGCAGTTACGACAAGTCAAAATTGTCCCCGATAAATATAACTTTCATGGCTTAACTTATATCTGGAAAAATAAAACAGCCATGTTTTCTTTGAGTAATGATTTTACGGCTATAGTTGTTGATAGTCAGGAGCTAACTAATATCCAAAGAGCACAATTTTTATACTTATGGGATTCACTATAAATAGTAGAATATTATAATTATTTATAATGTTTAGATGGGACAGGGATTCGAACCAATATAGGCCAATAAAATCAAGGTGTTTCTATAAAATGCACTAAATATCCAAAGAAGGTTCGAACCGCATCTTAACTTTAAATATATCTAATATTAAAACAAAAACAGGCTTTTAAGGCCTGATTTTATGCTTGCTCCGAGGTTGGGATATACTTGGAACGGTAATCAGTTAGATACTACCGCTCCAGACATACTAATTAAAGCCTATTTCTTTAAGAAAGGCCTTTGGTTTACTTAATCGACTAATATTTAAAATCTGGCAAACATCTGGAATTTTATATAGATCAGTCGGTTTTATCCTTGGACTTTCCCGTGAAAAAATACCTAAATTATTAGCTTCAGCATAAGCTATCAAATACGTATCTACTGTAGATTTATATGTAGACTGGTCTATCATATTATACTGATTATTTATTACTACGGCACGATTTCGATTCACATCATCAATTTTCTTAACAAGCCCCTTTTTAGCTTGTTCTTTACACCATTTCATTAAATCTTTATCGAACTTAACCTCATTAGCAACAACATCAAGAAGAACCCACTTATCTTTTTCTAAAGCATTACTAAATTCCGCCCAAAAAACATCATTTAATTTAAGAGAGATTGGTTTCCATAAAGAAAAGCCAATCAGAACATTCGTGTCCAACAAATATTTAATTTTTGTTGGATTATTTACCATACATTTTCAACGGAAAAATTAAGCAGACTTGAAGCCTCTGTATAGCCTATCTTATTCTCAAAGTAAAACTTGGAAACTACCTTATTAAAAAGAGCTCCGTTAGAATCTTTCATATTATTTATATGATTCCCACCCTTTTTCTTCTTTTTATTTT
>CAYVNL010000012.1:0-17033 GCA_964452925.1 uncultured Candidatus Saccharibacteria bacterium | reverse complement strand
TCTTTGTCGTTTTATTTAAAAAAAATTAAAGATATAATCTATTCGGAATCTGCCTTTAATTTTATATACAGAGGCAGGGGAGACGACTGGGATCTTTTGCAATACATATCTTTTTTAGATGAAAAAAAATTAATTAAAATTAATAAAAACGGAAAAGTTGACGGATCTATTGGCTTAAAAAAACTATTACCAAAACCTATACAAGAAGAAGAGATAATTAATATTATAGAAAAGAAATTAAAAACAAAAATAGTTTCAAACAATTCAGTTCTTGACCTTGTTGATGGTTTTACTCCTAAAAAAGAACTAGACCAAATGCCGATATCTCAAGAATCAGCCATTTTTACGGTTAAAAAAATATTAGACTACCTTCCAGATTATAAAGATTTTCTTTTTGTTGGTGACGATGATTTTATCTCTTTATTATTATCTTTAGTTGATGCAAGGATACCGTCATTAGTTGTTGATGCCGACAAAGAACTTCTTTTTAAAATAAAACAATTATCAGGAAAGTTAAACTTAAAGATAAAAACAAAAGAAATTGATTTAAGAAAAAAAGTAAAACTTAAAAAAACTTTTTCTGGTTTTTTATGTAATCCTCCATATACTGAAGAAGGGGTTAGTAGGTTTGTTGAATACGGCTTAAGTCATTTAGGTGTTGATGGTGGTGTTGTTTTTTTAACGTTTGATACGGAAAATATAGGAAATAGACAACTTTTTTTACAGAAATTTTTTAGTAACAAGAATCTTGTTATTCAGGAAATTATTTCTGAAAAAATAAAATACCCTTTCATTATGATTCATAAAGAAGACTATGATTGCTTTACAGAAATGAATAAATTTTTTGATTCAAATACAATTAAAAAAAATCCTAAACTTGGAGCTGATCTTTGGATTTTTGATTATGTTCCATTTAAAATTAAACGTCTCCTTAAATCTAATTTATTATATAGATATCTTTAATATCTAGTTAGTTTTGTTTTTATCTGTTATAATCCTTGATATGTTTTTACTTAATAAAATATTTAAAGATCCTAATAAAAGGTATATAGAAAGCCTTGGCTTAACTATTGAAAAAATAAATAGCTTAGAAAAATCTTTTGAAAAACTTACCAGGGATGATTTTAAAAATAAAACAGAAAAACTAAAATCAAAAATAAAAGAGTCTAACGATAAAGAAAAAACCCTAAAAGAGATTCTTCCAGAGGCCTTTGCGTTAACTAGAGAAGCTTCTAAAAGAGTTTTAGGTCAAAGACATTACGACGTTCAGCTTATGGGAGGCATAGCTCTCCATGAAGGAAAAGTTACGGAGATGAGAACTGGTGAAGGAAAAACATTGTCAGCAACATTACCAGTATATCTTAATGCCCTTGATGGTGAGGGTGTTCACATTATTACCGTAAATGATTATCTTGCTAGAAGAGATGCTGTTTGGATGGGTCAAATATATGGTTTTCTTGGACTATCTACTAGTTGTATAAATCATCAGCAATCTTTTTTATATGATCCAGACTTTTCTTCTGAAGGAGATGAAGTTGATCAAAAAAGAGATGATTTGGGTGGTTTTAAAATAGTTCAAGATTTTTTAAGGCCTTGTTCTAGAAAAGAAGCTTATGGCGCGGACATTACATATGGAACAAATAATGAGTTTGGTTTTGACTACCTTAAAGATAATATGGCCTATAATTCTTCATCTAAGGTTCAGCGAAATTTTAATTTTGCATTAATTGATGAAGTTGACTCAATATTAATAGACGAAGCAAGAACACCTTTGATAATATCCGCACCTGACACCGAAAGCTCTAAAATGTATTCAAGTATCTCTAAAATAATCCCTCAATTAAAATCAACTGATGATTATAATGTTTTCGAAAAAGAAAAAACAGTTACTCTTACGGAAAAAGGAATAGAAAAGATCGAAGATATACTAGAAATAGATAACATATATGAAGAAAAAGGAATTAAATATCTTCACCATTTAGAGCAAGCGCTAAGAGCAGAAGCTATTAACCCAGAAACCGGAAAACCTCTTTTTGAAAAAGATCATCATTATATAGTTAGAGAGGGTGAGGTTATAATAATAGATGAATCAACGGGAAGACAAATGCCGGGAAGAAGATGGTCTGGAGGCCTTCACCAAGCAATAGAAGCAAAAGAAGGTGTTTTTGTTCAGCCAGAATCAAAAACACTAGCATCAATAACCTTTCAGAATCTTTTTAGAATGTATAATAAGCTTGCGGGCATGACTGGCACGGCACTAACCTCAGCTGAAGAATTTGATAAAGTATATAAACTAGAAGTTGTTTCAATACCAACCAATAAGCCAATGATAAGAAATGATCTTCAAGATCAAGTTTATCGCACAGTTTCTGGTAAGTTTAAGGCTATAATTAAAGACGTAAAAGAAAGACATATTAAAGGACAACCAACTTTAATAGGAACAACATCAATAGAAAAAAACGAATTATTAAGTATTTTGTTAGAAAAAGAGGGAATACCTCATAGGGTGTTGAATGCAAAAAATCATGAAAAAGAAGGAGAGATAATAGCTCAAGCTGGAAAATATAAATCAGTTACCGTAGCAACCAATATGGCTGGAAGAGGAGTTGATATTGTTTTAGGTGGAAACCCTCAAGACCCAAATGAATTTAAAAAAATAATTGACCTAGGAGGACTCCACGTCATAGGAACTGAGAGACACGAAGCAAGGCGAATCGATAATCAATTAAGAGGTAGAGCTGGAAGACAGGGTGATCCTGGGTCAAGTCAGTTCTTTCTTTCACTGGAAGACGATCTTTTAAGGGTTTTTGGTGGAGATAAAATAAAATCTCTTGCATCTCTTCTTAAGGTTCCGGAAGATCAAGCAATTGAAACTAAAATTCTATCAAATGTAATAGAGTCTGCTCAAGGGAAAATAGAGGGCGCTCATTTTGACGCAAGAAAGCATCTTCTTGACTATGACGATGTAATGAACAAACAAAGAGAAATTATATATAAAAAGAGAGACGAAATAATGGTTAGCTTTCAAAATAAAAACCTTAAAGAAAAAATTGTTGATATAATAGAAAGAAATGACCACACAAGAGAAGACTATGAACAAAAAGAAAAAGAGATTGGTTTTGATCAAATGAGAGAAATAGAGAAGACGGTTTCTTTAAGAATAATTGATTCTCTTTGGGTTGAACACCTAGAAGAGATGGAAGCAATAAGAGAGTCTGTAAGATTAAGAGCTTATGGACAAAAAGATCCTTTAGTTGAATATAAAAATGAAGGACATATTGCTTTTAGAAACCTTATTAATTCTTGGGAGAAAGGAATTTCAGAAATGATATTCAAGATAAAATCTGTTTCTTTTGCTCCTAGTGCAATAGAGAAAGGGGGCGCAGAGATTAGAAACAACAACTATACTAGAAGTAAAAGAAAAATTGGCAGAAATGATCCATGTTATTGTGGTGCAAAAAAACCTGACGGTACCCCTGTGAAATATAAGCATTGTCATGGTAGAAATAATTAAACTTAAATAGCCCGTTAGGGGCTATTTTTAATATTTGACAAAAAGACGTTTTTTTTATACAATATTGAAGATAATTAACTGAAATGAGCAAAATTGGATATAAGAAAATTAGTTTTATTTTTTTGTTGATCGGCCTATGCCTTGCTTTCTTTGTTTATCCAGACCCATTCAATAGTCTGGTTGATTTAAATATAACAGAAAAACCTTTTAAGCTGGGACTAGATCTTCAAGGGGGCACCCAATTAACCTATCAAGCTGAACTTTCAGAAGTAGAAGAAAAAGATAAAGAAGAAAGAATGTATGGCCTAAGGGATTTAATAGAACAAAGAATAGATGTTTTTGGTATTGCTGAGCCATTAGTTCAGGTTAAAGGAGATCGATTGTTAGTTGAGTTAGCTGGCGTCGTAGATCCTTTAGAGGCAATGAAGATGATAGGGGAAACACCTTTTCTTGAGTTTAAGGAAGTAGAAGAAAAAGAAGAGGTTACAGAGGAGATGATAGAAATGTCATCAGCTTATAACGTAATTGAGCTTGATAGAGCAGAAGAAGTTTTGAGTCAGGTAAATCAAGGGGGTAATTTTTCAGAATTAGCATTAACTTATTCGGATGACCATGCTAGTGCCCAGCAAGGAGGCGATTTAGGATGGTTTAAAAAAGGTACTATGGTAGAAGAGTTCGAAGATGCTGTTTTTAATATTTCTAAAGGAGAAATAAAAGAAGAAATAGTAGAGACTGTTTTTGGTTATCACATAATACAAAAAACTGAAGATGAAAACGAACAAGGAGAAATTAGGGCAAGTCATATATTGATAAAAAAAACAAATCCAGAGGATTTTCTATATAGCTGGAAAAGAACAGAGCTTGGAGGTCAACACTTGAAAACAGCAAGATATGGATTTGATAATAATACAGGAGATCCAATGATAGAGCTTGAGTTTACGGATGAAGGATCAAAAATATTTGAAACAATAACTGAAAGAAACATTAATAAACCATTAGCTATATTTTTAGATGGAAAGTCAATAATAGACACTGATGGTGATGGCAAAATAACATCAGAAGATCTTTATGCCCCAATGATTCAAGAAAAAATATCGGGAGGTAGTGCTATTATAACAGGAGAGAATAGCATTGAGAACATAAGAAGAATTGTTAGTCGTCTTAGGAGTGGAGCTCTTCCGGTTCCAATAGAGCTGATATCTTATCAAAATGTTGGTCCTATACTAGGAATGGAATCATTAACTAAGTCTCTTAAAGCGGGATTGTTTGGTTTTGTTTTAGTTGTTATATTTATAATTTTAATATACAGACTACCAGGATTATTGGCCTCAGTTAGTTTATTTTTATATATAATAATAGCATTATCTTTATTTAAAATAATACCAATAACATTAACATTGTCAGGAATCGCTGGATTTATACTATCTATAGGAATGGCCATAGATGCGAATATACTTATTTTTGCTAGAATGAGAGAAGAAAAAGCTCTTGGTAATAACCTAAAAAATTCTATTAAAAATGGGTTTGAAAGATCTTGGCCCTCAATAAGAGATGGTAATTTAACGACCCTAATAGTAGCACTTATTCTCTTTTTTATAGGAACAAGCTTTGTTAAGGGGTTTGCATTAACTCTTATTATTGGCATATCTGTTAGTGTTTTTTCAGCTATTATAATAACAAAAGTTTTCTTAAGATCATTTGAAGGCACTTTTTTTGAAAAAATTAAGTTTTTATGGAAATAATATTATGAATTTTTTGAAATACAAGAAATTATATTATCTTTTATCTTCACTATTAATAATAGGGAGTCTTTTTAGTATTATATATTTTAAAATAAATCTTGGAATAGAATTTACGGGAGGAAGTATAATGGAGATAGAGTATGATTTAGATAGACCATCTCCTCAAGAAATTAGAGATAGTCTTTCGGGCATATACCTTGAAGAACTAACAATACAACCAGCAGGAGAAAAGGGTTATATAATAAAAACAAAAGAAATTTCTAGAGAAACCTATGAAGAGATACTTTTAAGCCTAGAAGGTGCAAGAGAAAATTACATTGAATCAATAGGTCCATCCATTGGTAAAGAGCTAAAAACAAAGTCAATAACAAGTATTATTTTAGCCTCAATGGCTATAGTGCTTTATATAGCAATAACATTTAATGGTATAGGCATTGGTAAAATTAAATCTTGGTATTATGGAATTATTGCTTCTGGTGTTGCTTTTTTTCACGACGTTTTAATTGTCTTAGGTCTCTTTTCTGTAATTGGTCATTTTTTCAATGTTCAGGTAACAGTTCCTGTTGTTGTAGCACTTTTAACGGTTCTTGGTTATTCAATAAACGATACAGTTGTTGTTTTTGACAGAATAAGAGAAAATATGATCAAGAGCCATGCTTTAGATATAGATCAAATTATAAATAAAAGCCTTAAAGAGACAATTGGAAGATCTGTGGCTACATCTTTTACAACCCTTCTTGTGCTTTTCTCAGTATTTTTCATTGGAGGAGAAACCTTAAAAACTTTTATATTAGCAATGATTATTGGTATTTCACTGGGAACTTATTCATCTATATTCCTAGCCGGACCATTATTAAGTTCTTGGGTTAAAATAAAAGAAAAAAATAACAATAAAAATGTTTAACTATCAAGAAATTTCAAATAAACTTACTAGAAATCTTCCAGAAAGAACAAAAGATGTTATATCTAGGAGATTTGGACTAAATAATAACAAAACAGAATCTTTAGAGTCTATAGGTGTTGATTATGGCATAACAAGAGAGAGGGTTCGTCAAATAGAAAGCGATGGAATGTTAAAAATAAAAAACTTTGCTGAAAAATACCAACCAGTTTTTACTAAATTAGAAGAAAAAATAAATGATTTTGGTGGAGTAAAAAAAGAAGATCTTTATATTTCTTCTTTAGGAGAAGAAGAAGACTCTAATCATATAATATTTCTTTTAACCTTAAGTAATTCTTTTGTAAAGTTTTCAAAAAACAAGAATTTTCATTCTTTTTGGGCATCAAAATCAGAAGATTTTAACTTTGCCCAAAATACATTAAATCATATAAAGCAAGTTTTAGAGCAAAAAAAAGAGCCATTAAAAATAAAAGATTGTTCAACTATAATTCCAAATATTCCAATATCAAAAATAAAATCTTATCTTGAAATATCTAAAGAAATTCACATTATGTCTGATGAGGTATTTGGATTAAATGATTGGCCAGAAGTAAACCCTAAAAATATAAAGAATAAGGCTTATATAATATTTAAAAAACAAAAAAAACCACTTCACTTTAGAGAAGTATCTTCTTTGATGGGTGATTCAGTTTTATCTCAAACGGTTCACAATGAACTAATAAAAGATGACAGGTTTGTTTTAGTTGGAAGAGGCATATATGCACTTAGGGAGTGGGGCTATACGCCGGGAGAAGTTAAAGACGTTATCAGTAAAATTTTATTAGAGTCGGGGAGGCCATTGTCTAGAAAAGAAATAATAGAAAAAGTTCTAGAAAAGAGATTAGTTAAAGAGAGTACTATAATTCAAAATCTTGGAAATAAAAAATATTTTAAAAAAACAACAGAAGGATATTTTTTAATAAATAAAGATAAGAAATATTAATGCAAAAAATTTTAGAAGAAGTTTTATCTTTCTTATTGAGTTCAATAGAAGAAATCATGCCTTATCTTATTATAATTTGGCAGATTGTTATTGCTTGGTGGTGGTTAATTCTTCCGCTTTTTTTATTTGAAAAAGTAAAATATTTTTGGCTTTGGTGGAGAAATCAGCTTTGGGAAAAAAAACATAAATATATTATCCTTGAAGTTAGAATGCCCAAAGAAAACATTAAACCAATGAGAGCAATGGAACTTGTTTTTACTGGTCTATGGCAAATATGGGCACCACCAAACTGGATTGAGAAATGGTGGGACGGAGAGGATGTTTTATCTTATTCTTTTGAAATAGCAGCGATAGATGGTGTGCCTCATTTTTTAATAAGGTGCCATAAATCAGCTAGAGGACTAATTGAGACTCATATATATTCCCAGTTTCCAGAGGCAGAAATATTTCAAGTAGAAGATTATACTAAAAAAGTCCCCCAAGACCTTCCTAATAAAGATTGGTTTTTTTGGGGAACAGACTATAAGTTTACAAGAAAAGATTATTATCCAATAAAAACATATCATGATTTTGAAAGTGAAAGAGAAACAAAAGAAGAGAAAAGAATAGATCCAATGAATTCTTTAATGGAGGCCATGGGCTCATTAAAAAAAGGAGAACAGATATGGGTTCAATTTAGGGCAAAACCTTTTCTAAGCGAGAGAAATTGGATTGGAGACGGTAAAAAAGCAGTAGATTCTTTGGTTAAAAGAAAGGAAAAGAGTAAAAGCAAATCATTTTTAGGAGAATTTTTTGATTTATTAATAGGTTCAGAACCAAAAAAGAAAGAAGAAGAAAAGCTTCTTCCTCCAGAAATGATGCTTACCTCTGGTGAAAAAGAGGTGGTTTCAGGGATTGAAAAAAAGATAAGTAAACTTGCCTTTGAGGTAGGGATAAGATATCTTTATTTGGCAAAGAAAGAAGTTGCAGTAAAACCAAATCTTAAATTACCGATGAGCTATTTTACTAATTTTGGAACAAATAACCTTAATTCTCTTATACCCGATGGAAAGACGATTCCAAAGGTAAGGAAAAAATGGTATGACCCTTTTTGGTTTCCTAAAAGAAGACTATATATTAAAAAAAGAAGGCTTTTTAGAAAGTATATAACAAGACTACCCTATAACTACCCAATGCCTGGAGGAGCATTTGTTTTAAATACTGAGGAGATGGCAACAGTTTATCATTTCCCATCAAAAATATTGACACCATCATCTCAATTACCAAGAGTTGAATCTAAAAAAGGAGGAGCTCCATTAGAGCTTCCCATAGAAGATTAAAATATGGAAAATATAGTTTTTTTCGGAGAAACAACTTTTAGAAATAAAAGAAAAAGGTTTGGAATAAAAAACGATGACAGAAGAAGGCATTTTTATGTGATCGGTAAAACTGGTGTTGGTAAAACATCAATGATGGAGGGTATGGCAATACAAGATTTTGCTCTTAATCATGGTACGGGATTTATTGATCCCCACGGAGAAGCAGCCGAAAATCTTCTTAACTTTATTCCTCCTGAAAGAATTAATGATGTTGTATATTTTAATCCAGCAGATCTATCTTTTCCAATTGCATTTAATGTAATGGAAAATGTTAATCCGGCTCATCGCCATCTTGTTTCTTCTGGTTTAATGGGAGTTTTTAAAAAGATATGGCCGGATGTCTGGTCTGCAAGAATGGAATATATCCTTAATAATGCAATACTAGCATTGCTTGAATATCCAGAATCTACTCTTTTAGGTATAAATAGAATACTTTCTGACGCTGATTTTAGAAAAAAAGTTATTGATAAAGTTAATGATCCAGTAGTTAAAGCTTTTTGGGTTAATGAGTATTCTAGGTATAGCAAGCAATATGAATCAGAGGCTACCGCTGCAATTCAAAACAAAATAGGTCAGTTTATATCAAATCCTCTTATTAGAAATATTATAGGGCAAGTTAAGTCAACGATAGATATAAGGAAAATCATGGATGAAGGCAAGATATTTGTTATTAATATTTCTAAAGGAAGGATTGGTGAAGACAACTCTAAATTATTAGGATCTTTAGTGATAACAAAACTTCAACTAGCTGCAATGTCTCGAGTTGACATACCAGAAAATCAAAGAAAAGATTTTTATCTTTATGTTGATGAATTTCAAAACTTTGCAACCAGTTCTTTTGTAACAATTTTGTCTGAAGCAAGAAAGTATAGACTTTCATTGATATTAGGTCATCAATATATCTCTCAAATGGAGGAACCAGTAAGTGATGCTGTTTTTGGAAACATAGGAACAATTGTTTCTTTTAGGATTGGGGCAGATGATGCAGATTTTTTAGAAAAAGAATTTGCTCCAGAGTTTAATGCTAATGATTTAGTTAATCTTCCTAAATATAATTCATATGTTAAATTGATGATAGATGGGATTACAAGTAAACCGTTTTCAGCAGAAACCTTAAATCCTTCTGTCTATCAAAAAAAACAGGTAGTAAAAGAGGGGGAAGAAGAGATTAAAGACAAAATTATAAGAGTTTCTAGGGAAAGATATGGAATACCGAGAGATATAGTGGAAGATAAGATAATAAAATGGTTTAAGGAAAGTTCTTCTAGTGAAGTAAAAATACCTAATCTTAACAAACCACTTTATGATGCGGTCTGTTCTATTTGTGGCAAAAAAACAAAAGTTATCTTTGAGCCAGAAGAAGGAAGACCAATTTATTGTAAAAACTGTAGAAATAAAAAGAAAAAAG
Source organism: uncultured Candidatus Saccharibacteria bacterium (assembly GCA_964452925.1). Lineage (GTDB taxonomy): Bacteria > Patescibacteriota > Minisyncoccia > Minisyncoccales > CSSED10-335 > CAYVNL01. The sequence goes on along the minus strand of CAYVNL010000012.1, from coordinate 7,128 downwards.
AAACAAGCGCTTCTATTGAAAACAAACCCAAAGAGAAAACAATACTTTTTTCATCTCTTAGAAAAAATAAAGGGAAAGAAGAGAAGGCAAAAAAACCTATTGAAATAGAAAAACTTAAAAATATGCTTAAGAATTCACTAGATAAAAAAAATGATTAAAAGCATAAAAGATATTGATTTTTTAAATAAAATAGTACTCATTAGATGTGATTTTAATTTACCAATAGATCAAAATGGTGTTGTTTCTGATATTTTTAGACTCAAAGAATCAAAGCAAACAATAGAAAAAGTAATAAATGATGGGGGCGTTGCTATATTAATGAGCCATACGGAAGAAGGAAAAAGCTTAGAACCATTAGTTCCGTTAATTGAAGAACTTTTAGATAGAAAAGTTTTTTTTATAAAAAACTTGAAAATAAACCAAAAGATTAACAAGGGAGATATATTTCTTTTAGAAAATTTAAGATTTTTTGAAGAAGAGAAAAAAAACGATGATGTTTTTGCTGAAAAGATATCTTCTCTTGGAGATATTTATATTAATGAAGCTTTTTCTGTTTCTCATAGAAATCATGCATCGGTTTCTGCTATTACCAAATTCATCCCTTCTTATGGAGGATTTAATTTACTAAAAGAAATAGAAGTTTTGTCTAGAGTAAAAAGCGAACCATGGAGACCATTAGTTTCAATAATAGGAGGTGCTAAAGTTTCTTCTAAAATAAAATCAATAGAAGTCTTTCTAGATAAATCAGATCATCTACTTTTAGGAGGTAAGGCAGCTAATGAAATCTTAGTTATAAAAGGAGTCTCTTTAAATAGGCCATGGCCAAAACAAGAAATTGTTGATAGTGTGAATAAAATAGATTTAACTTCACCTAAAATACATTATCCTGTAGATACAATAATATCTCCCATGAACGACAGTTTTTATAAAAGGATTGATGCACCAGGAAATTTAAGACACGACGAAGATATATATGACATAGGCCCCGAAACAATTAAGATATATTCAGAAATTATAAAAAGCGCAAAAATGATTATATGGTCCGGCCCTCTAGGTTTTTTTGAAAAGAAAGAGTTTGAGGATGGAACTCGTGAGATAGCAAAGGCAATTTCATTGAACCATAAAGCCTTTAAAATTATAGGCGGAGGTGATACAGCAATGGCAATTAAAAAATTCAATTTAATAGATTCAATTGATCATATATCTACTGGCGGTGGCGCAATGTTAAGCTTTTTAGGAGAGGGTGAACTACCCGGACTAAAGGCATTAGGATATTATGAATAAAATTAAAAATATAGAAAAAGTTTCTTATAGAATAAAGCAGGCTATAAAAGACAATAAAAGAATTGTTCTTTTTGGTGATGCCGATTTGGATGGAACATCATCAGTTATCATACTAAAAGAAGCGATAGAAGAGATTGGTGGTAATATCTTTTCGGTTTATTTTCCAGATCGTAACAAAGAAGGTCATGGTCTTAGCGATAGAGCCCTTAACAACATAATCAGAAGTTCAGGTAAAGATATTCTTTTAATTGTTATGGATTGCGGTATTTCTAATATTAAAGAGGCAAAGAGGGCTAAGGAGCTAGGAGTAGAGCTTATAATAATAGACCACCATCAGCCCCATGAAGAATTACCAGAAGCATCAATTATTGTTAACCCAAAACAAAAAGAAGATAATTATCCTTTTAAAGAATTTGCTAATGCTGGTATAGTTTTTTATTTAGCCATTGAAATTATGGGTGAAACACCAATCAGAAAAAGTTTAGCTGAGCTTGCTGCATTGGCTACAATTTCTGATATGATGAAACAAGAAGATGATAATAAGCTAATTATAGATGAAGGACTGGATATGATAGAACAAACCAATAGGCCGGGATTAAAAGTTTTTTGGGAAGAAGGCTTCTTAAAGGAAACCCAAGATAGAGAGGCAATTCAAAAGATAATATCTTTTTTTAATGCCAGCGAAATAGTTAAAAATAAAACAGAGGCATATATAATATTAACTTTAAAAAATAAGAAAAAGATAAGAAAGATAGCTAAAAAATTAATAGATAAAAATCTTAAAAAACAAGAAGAAATAAGCAGAATAGTTGACAAAGTAAGCAAGAAAATATCTTTAGATGAAGAAATAATATTTAAGGGTAGTTCTAGGTGGAACGCTTCTTTCTTGGGATCTATTGCATCTAGAATAGAAAATAAATTCAAGAAACCAACATTTATTTATAGTAGAAGAATAAGAAAAAGTCGGGGAGCAGTAAGAATGCCCTCAGGAATGAATGCAGTTAACGCTATGGAGAAAAGCTCAAAGATTCTTTTAGCATATGGTGGTCATCCGCCTGCAGCAGGCTTTAGTATAAAAAATAAAAACTTAAAAAACTTTAAAAAAAATCTAATTAAATATTTCAAAGAGATATGAAAAAAGTTATAATATATACAGATGGAGCTTCGAGAGGTAATCCTGGTCAAGGGTCAGTTGGTGTTGTTTTTTGTAACGAAAAGCAAGAAATTATAAAAACATATAATAGTTATTTAGGTGAAAAAATAACAAATAACGAAGCAGAATATCAGGCAGTTATATTTGCTCTTAAGAAATTCATATCAGTTTTTGGTAAAAAACTAGCAAAAGAATCAGAGTTAGAGATAAGATCTGATTCTGAACTATTAGTAAAACAACTTAAAGGTGAATATAAGATAATAAACCCAAGAATACAGTTATTGTTTATTGAGTTGTGGAACCTTAAGATAGATTTCAATAAAATTTCTTTTAAATTAATACCTAGGGAAAAAAACAAAGAAGCTGATAGACTAGCAAATGAATCGCTAGACAATCATAATAAAAAGTCTTTATTCTAGTAAATAGATTGACTCATATTTTATTTCTGATATTATCTTAATTACCTAAAAGGATAAGATGATCGCTCTCCTTAATTAGGAGGGAGGAAAGTCCGAACACTCCCCAATGCTATTAGTGTTGGGCAAAAAGGCAGCGGGTAATACCCGTCCTCTGCTTAAAAGCAGAGAGAGGTGCGAACAGAGACGCTCCAAGCTTAAAGGTGAGGAGCATCGAGTAATACTCGATGAATCTTCTAGGTAACTAGAGGGGTGAAACGGCTAAATCCTTGTCGAGTGCAAGAACAAATCTCGTTTACGAGAAAAAAGTGGTTCGCTTGACCCTTCTTGGTAACAAGATGTGGCAGATAAATGATCATCACACCCCATAAAAAGGGTGACAGAATTCGGCTTATTATCCTTTTAGGTTTTTTAATAATGAAAGACATCAAAAAAACAATAAGCTTTTCAGCATTTTTAATTGCCTTTTCTACACTAGTTAGTGGTCTTTTAGGAATACTTAAGATGAGGCTTTTAGTTGAAAGATTTGATGTTGGTTTTGCTCTAGATAGTTATTTTGCAGCATTCAGAATACCAGACTTTATATCAGTAACGCTTATTACTGGTGGAATAATAGTATCTTTTTTACCTCTTTTTTCTGAATATTTTCTAAAAAGCAAAGACAAAGGATGGGAATTAGCTAATAATATTTTAAACATAATTTTTGTTTTCCTATCTTTTATTTGTTTAACTATATGGATTTTTGCACCTCAATTAATTAATTTAATAGTTCCAGGATTTTCTCAGGCCCAAAAAGAACTAACGATTACATTAACCAGAATAATGTTTGTTAGTCCTTTAATTTTTTCTATTTCAGGTATATTTTCTGGAATGTTGCATTATTTTGATAGATTTTTATCATACTCACTAGCACCAATATTTTATAATATTGGAATAATATCTGGTATATTATTTTTTCCAATATTTTTTAGTGAAGAGAAAAAAATATATGCAGTAGCTTTCGGTGTTGTTTTTGGAGCGCTATTACATCTATTAATACAGATACCTTCAGCAATTAGATCGGGGTATAGATATAAACCAATATTTAAGATAAGAGATAGTGGCTTAAAAAAGATTTTTCTATTAATGTTTCCAAGAATGATTAGCCAAGCATCTTCTCAAGTAAATTTAATTGTTATTACGGCGATAGCATCAGTTCTTACTGCGGGCAGTGTTGCGGTTTTTAATCTTGCCAATAATTTATTCCTTTTTCCTGTGTCTATGATAGGGGTTTCTTTTGCTGTAGCTGCATTTCCAAGCTTTTCAAGGTCTATAGTTGATGGAAAGAAAGATGAGTTTATATTTAATTTTTCTTCAACCTTCAGACAGATAATATTTGTCATGGTTCCGTTCAGTGCAATGTTTTTTATATTAAGAGCTCAGATAGTTAGAATTATACTTGGAGCTGGAGATTTTGGATGGACAGAAACTAAGATAACAGCAGCTTCTTTAGGTGTTTTTGCTTTAGGAATGGTCTTTGCAGCTCTTATACCGTTAATTATTCGGGCCTTTTTCTCTTTTCAAGATACTAAAACACCGGCGACAATAAGCGTTGTATCTGTCTTATTAAATATAGTTCTCTCTTTTTGTTTTGTTTTTCTTATTAATAATGGAAATATTTTTTATAATTTAATTTCTAATATATTTAAATTAAAAGGAGTAGATGATATCAGGGTTATTGGCTTAATTTTTTCTGTTACTGTTTCTATAGTTTTTCAATTTATTCTTTTACTGATTTTCTTTAAAAAGAAAATTAACTATATCCCATTTAAGGAAATATTTTCTTCTTTTATGAAAATATTTATTGCTTCGTTTTTCATGTCTCTTGCGGCCTATATCGCATTAAGGGTTGCTGTTCTTTTTGTTAGCTTAACAACCTTTTGGGCGGTATTTTTTCAAGCTTCATTTAGTTTTACAATCGGTTTAGTTGTTTATCTTTTAGTTCTTTGTTTATTGAAATCAAAAGAACTAAATGGTTTTTGGCAGTTTATTTCTAAAAACTTTAATTTCTTAAAATAACCTCCAATGAATAATATAAGAAATTTTTCAATAATATCTCATGTTGACCACGGTAAATCAACTCTTGCTGATCGATTACTTGAAATAACAGAAACCATATCTAAAGATAAAATGAAAGAACAGTTTTTAGATATGATGGAGTTAGAGAGAGAGAGAGGAATAACAATAAAAATGCAACCAGTTAGAATGAAATATGTCTTAAATGGCAGTGACTATATTATAAACATGATAGATACCCCAGGGCATGTTGATTTTTCTTATGAAGTTTCACGATCTTTAGCTGCAGTTGAAGGGGTTGTTCTTCTTGTTGACGCAACCAAAGGAATTCAAGCACAAACATTAGCTAATCTTGAGTTGGCCAAAAGCCAAGGACTAGTTATTATTCCAGCCGTAAACAAAATAGATCTTCCCAACGCAATGGTTGAAGAGACAATAGATGGTTTAGTAGATCTTTTAGGGGTAGATAGAGAAGAGATATTAAAAATATCAGCTAAAAAAAATATTAACGTAGATAAAGTTCTTGAAAAAGTTATAGAAAAAATTCCAGCGCCAAAAAGTAATCAAGACGCTTTTAGGGCGTTAATATTTGACTCTAAATATGACCCCTTTAAGGGTGTTGTAGCCTATTGCAGAGTCTTTGATGGTGAGATAGGGCATGGAGATAAAATATTTTTAATGGCAGTTAAAGCTAAGGGAGAGGTTAAAGAAACAGGCTATTTCGCACCATCTCTTTTAGCTCAAAAAAAAATAAACAAAGGAGAGATTGGATATATTGCTACAGGAATTAAAGAGGCTGGAATTATTAGGGTAGGAGATACTATTTCTAAGATTGATAATAAAATAACAGATCCTTTGCCTGGATATAAAGAATTAAATCCGGTTGTTTTCGTTAGCTTTTATCCCGAAGAGACAGATGACTTCGTTTCTTTAAGAGAGTCCTTAGAAAAAATAAAATTAACTGACCCAGCTTTAACTTTTGAACCAGAATTTAAAGAGGTTATTGGTAGGGGTTTTCGTTGTGGTTTTCTAGGGTCTCTTCATGCAGAAATAATATCAGAAAGACTTCGTAGAGAGTTTCAGTTAGAGCTAATAATTACTTCTCCTTCGGTTGTCTATAGAATATTAAATGATAAAAATTCTGAAACTACAGTAATTTCTCCAGCTGACTGGCCCGATCCTTCATCCATAAAACAAGCAATGGAGCCGTGGGTTTTGTTAGAGATAATGTTACCATCTTCATATATTGGAAATGTAATGGAGGTTCTTTCTTCTATGAATGGAAAAATGATTGATAGTAAATATTTTAAGGGAGATAAAATGCTTATTATCTATGAGGCACCATTAAGAAAAATTATTTCTGGCTTTCATGATAAGATAAAGAGCGTAACTCAGGGATATGCATCTTTTAGCTATAATTTATCTGGATACTATCCAGGGGACCTAGTTAAATTAGAGATACTTATAGGTGGAAGAGTAGAGGAAATTTTTTCTAAGATAGTAGATAAAAAAGATGCTCAAAACGAAGGAAGGTTAGTTGTTGAAAAACTGAAAGAATTTTTACCTTCTCAACAATTTTCTTTACCAATACAGGCAAGGGTTTATGGTAAGATTATAGCCAGAGAAACTGTTAAGGCACAAAGAAAAGATGTTACTGCTCCTCTTTATGGCGGAGACGTTACTCGTAAAAAGAAACTACTACAAAGACAAAAAAAGGGTAAAAAGAAATTACAAGAAAACATGGGAAGAATAAAAATCTCTAATAAAATATTATTTAAAGTATTCAAAGATTAATATTTGTTATATAATAGTTAGAGATGAAAAAAATAAAAAGAAAAAAAGATTCGTTAGCTACAAAAATGATTTTTTCTTTTATTTCTATCTGTGTTATTTTCGCAATACTTGTTATTGGAATATCAAACATTAAGATATATAGAAAAAGAGCGGAACTTCAATATCAGATACTAGAAAAAGAGAAAGAACTGTCATCTTTAATTTTATCAAGAAATCAGACAGATCAAGAAATAATGGATTTAGACGATGATTTTTTAGTAGAAAAAATAGCTCGAGAACAGCTTTTGCTTAAAAAGTCAGGAGAAGAAGTTTTTATTATTAAATATTCTGACGATAATGGTGAAGAAGAAATAGAAGAAAAAAAAGCTATTTGGTGGAATCCTTTTACATGGTAACTGCCGACTTAGCTCAGCGGTAGAGCAAACG
>CAYVNL010000011.1:0-1847 GCA_964452925.1 uncultured Candidatus Saccharibacteria bacterium | reverse complement strand
TCTGTGTTGGCGTTAAAACTTTATCAGCCGGATTGCCGTCTATTTGAAATAAACTTAAAATTGTGTCAATTTTTTTGTTTTTTTTTTCATATAATATTTTTTAATTTTCTTTTAAGTTCTGCCAACTCATCTTGGTTGGTATTTTCTACTGCTCTCTTTTCATAATAACCCCGTTCCTTGCCTTTCGTTCTTAATATAAACTCTATCGCCCATCGCTCACCATCTTTTAAAGATTTTATCAGTTTGTTTTCTGCCAAATCTAAAACCGACTCGCATTCCGGTTTCATTTTTTCCTTTAATTCAGGAAAGCTGTTTAGATATTTATCCACCGTTACCCAATCAACTTTCAACCTTTCGGCAATAACGGAAATAATGCCACCGCAACCCTTCATTGCTTTTTCAATTTCCGCCTTTCTTTTTAGTATTTTTCTGTATCTAACTGACTTTTTTGATTTGGCGGTTTTATATCCTTCAAGTTTTAATCTGTTATCTTCCATTTTAGTTCTTTACTATTTTTAATTATATTTTCATTCTTGGCATAATTTACATATCTTTGAATAATAACATCGCAATATTTAGGGTCTAATTCAGACATATAGCATATTCTGTTTGTTTTCTCACAAGCTATTAGAGTGCTTCCACTTCCACCAAATAAATCCATTACAATGTCATCTGCCTTACTTGAGTTGTGTATTGCATATGTTATCAACTCTACTGGCTTCTGCGTCGGATGCTTATATCCCGCGACACTGTCCCTTTTCATCGTCCATATTGTAGTCTTACCGTTTTGTTCATCCCTCTTTATTCTTTTAGCCCAATTCAACAGTTGTTGTTCTGTTTTTTGGAAATCCCAAACAGTGCTGTGTGTTCTATCCCCATAAAACTGCAGCTGGTTATCTTTCTTTCCTGCATAGAAAAATGGTTCGTGCTTCCATCGGTAGTTTCCCCACCCCAATGCTGACATTGGTTTATTCCATATCAGTTGATTCTTTATCTCATAATTATTCTTGGCGAGAGCTTTTTCAAATTGTATCTGAGTTCTACTAGCGTGGAAAACATAAACACCTCCTCCACCTTTACAAAATTCACTATAATTTTTAAATACTTTATCTAAAAAACTATCAAATGCATCGTCAAGCACATTGTCAGCCATTATTGTGTTGCTTGTGTTTTTCCCTTGTCCTTTGTAATTGATGTTATATGGTGGGTCTGTAAACACCATATCTGCCTTCTTGCCATCCATAAGCCTCTCCACGTCCTCAATCTTGGTCGCATCGCCACATAATAGCCTATGTCGTCCTAACTGCCACAAATCGCCTAATTTTGCGACGGGTGGAACATCTTCAGGAATTATATCGTCTTGCTCGTCTGGTTCTATCAGTAAATCAGCATCAAATCCGGTTAAGTCAAACATTTCATCGCTTAATCCTTTCAAATCTTCTATCGCTAGCTCCATATCCCATTCTCCCATTTCCGCTATTTTATTATCCGCTAATCTCAACGCTTGTATTTCTTCTTTTGAAAGTCCCTCTATTCTTACACAAGGAACTTTTTTATATTTTAATTCCTTGACGGCTTCCAATCTTCCGTGTCCGGCTATCAAATTATTTTTTTCATCTATTAAACACGGTGTTGTAAACCCAAATTTTTTAATGTTTTTCTTCAATAAACCAATCTGTTTTTTTGGATGTAATTTCGCATTTTTTTCGTATGGTTTTATTTTTTCAACTTCTATTTCAATTATTTTCATTTAATCTTCTATTATTATAACTATGGGGGGTCTATCTTATCTTGCCGTCTACATTTAGCCACTCAACCCCTTTCAGTATGTTAGGAATTAAAGCCAT
>CAYVNL010000010.1:0-2306 GCA_964452925.1 uncultured Candidatus Saccharibacteria bacterium | reverse complement strand
CATAAAAATAATAAAAAAAATTTAAAAAACTATGCTCAAAATAGAAAATCTGAGTTTTATAAAAAATAAAACAAAAATAATACAAGATTTAAATATACAGTTTAAGCCTGGAACGATATCAGCTATTATTGGAGCAAATGGGGCTGGTAAAACTACTATTTCAAAAATAATTATGGGTCTTACTGGTTATCGAAAAATTACAGGAGATATTTTTTTTAATGGAAAATCTATTAAAAGACTATCGGTTTATCAAAGATCAAAAACAGGGATAACAATGTCATGGCAAGACCCTGTAAGATTTGAAGGAATATCAGTCAGAAAGTATTTAACATTATCTGCAACTAATAAAAATCTGGACAAGATTAAAGAATCGTTATTAATGGTTGGCCTAAGCCCAGAAGTTTATATAGATAGATTGGTTGATAGTTCTTTGAGTGGGGGTGAAAGAAAAAGAATTGAGCTAGCCTCTGTTTATCTTATGAATCCAAAAGTTATAGTGCTAGATGAGCCTGACTCCGGGATTGATATTGATTCTCTCTATTATATTAATAATATGATTAAATGTTTTAAAAAAAATGGTTCAATTGTAATACTTATTACCCACAATTTAAAAACCATGGAAAAAGCGGACATAGCATTCCTTCTTTGCAAGGGAAAGCTTTTAAGGGTTGGTTCTCCTAATATGATTAAGAAATATTTCAATAAAACTTGTCGAGACTGTAAAATGAATAAAAAATTTGATTTAAATATTAATTAAAATGACAGAAAAAGATAAACTAATAAAACAAATAGGAATTAGTAGAACAGACAAGTTAAATATTATTTTAATTTCTGGAAATAAGATATTAGAAACGAATATTAATGAAAAAATATTAGTTAAAGCTAAATCAGAAGACAAAAAGATATCTATTAAGGTTAATATTCCAGAGAAGTTAAAAGTTAAAGATCCAATTCATATTTGTTTTGGTGCAATAGAAGGAAAAGTTGTTCAAAACATTTATATGGACATAACTTTAGAGAAAAATTCTAAAGCAGTATTTTTTTCTGACTGTATATTAACTTCTAATGAAAAAATAGAGCATTCGATGAACTCAAAAGTAAAGTTAGCTGAGGGATCAGAATACTTATACCTAGAAAGGCATATTCATAATGAGATTGGCAGCGTTTTTTTAAAACCAAAAACAAAAGCAATACTAGGCAAGAAAAGCATTTTTAAAATTGATTTTGAATTAATTAAAGGTAGGGCAGGTAATGTTTTTTTTGATTACGACATTGAAAGCGGAGAAGAATCAATAGTTGAAATGGAAACTAGGCTTAAGGCTTATGGAAAAGACAGCGTGGTTTTAAAGGAAAAAGTTGATCTTAAAGAAAAAGGAGCTAAGGCCTTGTTAAAATCAAGAGTTGGCGCTCTAGATAGTTCAATTATAAAGATTTATAATACTATTAGTGCTAAAAAAGAAAAAACTAGAGGTCATATTGATTGTCAGGAAATACTGATGGGGAAAGGAAATGTTCAGGCATATCCTAGCGCCGAAGTTCTTCATCCCAAAGCTCACGTCACACATGAAGCAAGCTTAGGTGGACTAGATAACGCTAAAATAGAAACATTAATGGCTAGAGGAAAGAGTGAAAAAGAAGCAGAAAACATACTACTAGAAGGAATGCTTTCTAGAAAAAGATAATTAAATTAAATAAATGATCTGGATATTTTTTGGTTTATTTGCAGCAACATTAACATCAATACAATTTATTCCTCAGGCAGTTAAAGCCTTAAAAACAAAAGAAACAAAAGATATTTCTTTTGTAACCTTTATAATAGTAATAATTGCATCTCTTGCCTGGATATTGTATGGTTTTTATAGAAAAGATTTTATAATCATTCTAGCCAACGTTTTGGTTTTAATTAGTTCAATAATTATTTTAGTTTCAAAAACAATTAACGAAAAATAAAAATAACAAAACTTTTAATAACGAAGAATTTGTGTTATTCTATTATTAACTAGTATTAAATAAACAATTTATTATATGAAAACAAAAACATTTTCAGTTAAAGAAGCAATAAAATTTGGCTATGTAAAGACAAAAGAAAATATTTTATTTTTAATATCTCTTAATTTATTTGCTTTTATTATTTATTACCTAATAAGTGAGTTTAACAACTTTTTTTTGAATATTATCGGTATACTTATAACGATAGCTATATCAATTGTCTTTGTTAGGGTTTATCTTGATCTTCATGATGATAAAGAAATAAAAGCAGAAGAGCTTTTTCTTCAATACCCTTTATTTTTAAAATATCTTTTAGC
>CAYVNL010000009.1:0-9329 GCA_964452925.1 uncultured Candidatus Saccharibacteria bacterium | reverse complement strand
AATTCTTCTTCTTTTTTGTCTGGTAAAAATGAAAGTTTTTTATCTTCGTTTAAATAATAATAAGTTAATTTTTGAGGGATCAATCCAAAAAGATCCCTAGCTACCATAGAATAAAAAAACAATTGATTTTTATTATCTTTTATCAACTTTTTAGGCATTAGTCCAGTCTTATAGTCTATTATTTCAACCCCGTTATTAATTAAATCTATCCTATCTATTTTTCCTTTTAATTTATTTTTCTTAAAATTAAAAATAAATTTTTTTTCTATTGCCAATCTATTGTTTATTTTTAAAATATTTAATGGTTCTTTTTTTGTTTTTTTAATAAAATTAACCATTATTAATTTCCCTGCTTTATAGTAATCTTTTTTTTGAGATAAAGAGTCGTATCCAAAATCTATCCAATTAGAATTATATATTTTCAATGCATCTTTCTCTGTAACTATTTTATTTTTAACTATAAGATAAAGTGAATGATGTATTACTTTTCCAAAAATTTGAGATGGTTTTTCTTTTGGTCTAATTTTAACTATATAGCGATAATAATAATTAAGTTGACAAAGAGAAATTGTCATAAATTGCGAAAAAGAAAAATAATCTATTTTTTTTAATTTATTTTTCATTCTTCTTTATTTTTTTGATAATTTATCGTTAAGGTTAAGTTCGGAAACAAAGCGTGATATTTTTCTATCTTGAATACCACCATAATTATCAGCCGAAGTAAAAAATAAACCGTCAATAGCCCTAGTAATTGCTACATAGAAAAGATTCCTCTCTTCGTTAATTTGATTATTGATATTTTTATTAATTGGAAAATCTATAAAGCTCCTTTTTTCGATTACTGGAAATTTTCTATGAACTAAATTTGCTATAAAAACATATTTAAATTCTAACCCTTTACAAGAATGAATTGTCATTATTTTAACACAATCGTTATTTAACTCTGGAACGAAAGAACCAAGACTACCAGAATCAATTTCTAATAAAATTTCTTCTAAAAAATCTCTTAATAAGCCAAAGTTATTATGGTTTTCAAATTTTTTTATTCTATCAAAAAAAATATTCAATGCATCTATAGATTCTTGGTCGTCCGAAATTTTTTCTAAGTAGCGAAAGTCTTTTAAAAATAAAGTAAATAAATCAGAAACACTTTTTCTAAAGCTAATTTTTGTATGATTTTTTATATTTTCTAATATAATCTTAATTTTTGTTTCTGTTTTTTTTGATACACCACCAAGTGATTCAATTTTTTTTAATGTAAAATAAATTGGATCTATTTTTTTATAACTATAATTAGTTATCTCTAAAACATCATCCTCGTTAATACCAATAAAAGGAGATGAAATTACTCTATACATAGCAGTATCATCTTTACGGTCTTTTAATATCTTAAAATAAGAAATTACGTCTATTATTATATCTTTTTGGTATAGACCTTTTACTGAAACAAAAAATGACGGTATGTTATTTCTTTTAATTGCTTTAAAAATTAAATCCGCATCATTATTTGTTCTTGTTAGGATAGCAAAGTCGCTGAATTTTATTTTACCTTTTTTTAGTTCCAATATTTTATTAGATATCCCCCACATCTCTTGATCAAAATTTTTAAAATGAAGGTGTTGAATTATTGAATTTCCTTTTCTGGTTGATTTTATTTCTTTGAATAAATCGGGCTTGTTTAATAATATAAATTTATTACTAATATTTATTATTCCGGGAAGTGATCTATAGTTTTTTATTAAAGATATTTTTTTAGTTTTTGGAAAATCCTTTTCAAAGTTTTTAATATTAAAATTAGATGCTCCTCTCCACTGATATATCGCTTGATTAGAGTCAGCACAAACCATAATATTTTTTTTGTACCGAGATAGCATCTTTAATAAAAGATACTGGGACTTGTTTGTGTCTTGAAATTCATCTACTAATATATATTTTATTTTTTTTCTATATATTTTTAAAACTTCTGGATTTAAACGAAAAAGATCTGTTGTTTTTAATATTAAGTCTCCAAAATCTAGAAAATTATTTTTTTCTAAAATTTCTTGATATTTTTTATAGGCAACTGAAATTTCTTTTAATTCTTTATTATTTCTTGTTAGTTTTTCATATTTCTTATAATCAATATTTTCATCTTTACATCTAGAGAAATATGCTATTATTGGCTTTATGTATTTACTTGGATTTGAGAGTGGTTTATATTTCTTTAAACCCAAATTATCTATATTTTTTTTAATCAAAACTAAAGAAGATATCTCATCTATTATATTAAAATCATCTGTTATTCCGGCGCTTAAACAGTGCCTTCTTAATATTTTCTCACAAAAAGAATGAAATGTTGATATTTGAAAATCAGAATATTGATAATCAAGAGGTAAAAGAAACTCAACCCTATCTTTCATTTCTTTCGCTGCTTTTTCGGTGAAAGTTAATGCTAGTATTTCTTCTGGTAAGACCTTATTTTTAGATATTAAATTAGCAATCCTTTTTGTAATAACCGCAGTTTTTCCGGTACCAGGACCAGCTATAATCAAAAGAGGACCCTCTTTGTGGAGGATTGCACTTTCTTGCTCTTTATTAATCTTTTCTATATTAATCATTCTTATCTCTTAATATCTCTTGTAGCTTTTCTTCTAAGGACGCCATCGATTCTTTGTTTTTTATAGATATTATAAATAAGTTTTTATTTTTGATTTTTTCAGTCTTATCTTTTATTTCTTTTTCAGTATAAAGGTCTGACTTTGTGATAACAATGTATTCTTTCTTTTTATCAAGATTTTTTCCATACACAACAAGTTCCTTTCTTATTTTTTCATAGTCTTTTTCGATACTTTCTGATTCTAAAGATATTAAATGAAGAATTATTTTAGTTCTCTCTATGTGTCTTAAAAATTTTACACCTAATCCTTTACCAGAAGAAGCTCCCGATATTAGCCCTGGTATGTCGGCTAATATTAAACCCCAGTAAGATCCTAGATGAGGTTCTAATGTTGTAAATTGATAATTATCAACTCTACTCTTGGCTCCAGTGAGGGTGTTTAATAAAGATGATTTTCCAGCATTTGGTAGTCCAATTATTCCTATGTCAGCAATTAATTTTAATTCAAATTCAACCTCTCTTTCTTCTCCTGGCATTCCTAATGTAAACTGTTTAGGGCTGGTGGAGGTTGATGACCTAAAAGAAAAATTCCCTCTACCACCTTTTCCGCCAACAGCGACTACTATTTTTTGACCAACGCTAATAATCTCTTCGGATTTATTCTTATCTAGTAATTTTATTACCGTTCCTACGGGAACCTTGAGAATAATATCTTTTCCACCAGAACCTGCTCGACAATTCCCCCTTCCACTTTTACCATTAAAAGATTTAAATATTTTTTTATACCTAAACTGCCTTAATGCTCCAATATCAGAAACTCCCTCAACTATAATATCACCACCCTTTCCGCCATTACCACCATCAGGACCAAGCTTCATCATTTCTTTACTAAATACAGCAACACCGTCACCACCCTTTCCACCAGATACGCTAATTTTAATATTATCTATTAACATTTATTTTTCTTGATTTTGTATCTCTTTTTTTATTTCTTCAAATTCATTTTCTATCTCAACCAGTCTTTCTTTGCTCTCCTTTATTATAGATGCTGCTTCTTTTGCTTTTTTAAGACCTTCTTCTATATCGAGATCTTTTGATTGCTCAAACCAGTCTGCAATATTCGAAAGTTTTTTTAAATTTTCATTTAAATTTTTTTTATTCATTTTTTTGTTTTATTTTTTTAATTTCGGAATCTATTGTTCCATCAATTAGCTCTAATTCTATTAAATTTTTATTATCTAAACCTTTTATTGTTTTTATAATCTTACCATTAATTCTTGGTATAGAATACCCCAAACCTAATTGTCTTTTTGGATTATTTTGAGATATAGTTTTATTAAAATTATCTATTTCTATTTTTCTACCTTTTAACATAGAATTAAAAACTAAAAATATTGAATTCTTGTTATTATTAATATTATTTCTTAGCTTGGACGTTTCGTAATTAATTCTATTAAACTCTCTAATAAATTTTATTTCTGAATCTCTATAATTCTTAAAAATAAGATTAATTTTACCTGAAATTAAATCTGTGTTTTTTATTATTTTTTTTTCTTGTTGTTTAATTGAGTTATAAAAAGAGTCAATTATTCGATGTTCTATTAATTCTATTTTTTTTAATGCAAACTCCCAAGATTTATTTAAAAAGCTTGCAACAGCACTTGGCGTTGACTGAGAAACGTCAGCTGCCAACGAAACTAGGGTCACATCCTCATGATGTCCTATTCCAGCAATAACTGGAACAGGAAAGTTTGATATTTCTCTTACTAACATTTCATTATTAAAGGCCATTAATGATTCCATTGAACCACCCCCTCTTATTATTACAAGAGCGTCTATGTCTCGATTCCTGAATTCTTTAACAGATAGAATTAATTCTTTTACGGCTTCTTGACCTTCGACTTTGCTGTGAATAGCGCTAACAATAAAACCAAATTTGCCTAAGTTATTCATAAAATCATGAATAACGGTACCTCCATGCAATGATGTAATTAATCCAATCTTCCTAGGATAATCTAATACCTTCCTTTTTCTTTCCAAAGAAAACAAACCCTCTTTATCTAATTTTATCTTTAATTTATTGTAAGCATCCTTTAATGCTCCCTCACCAACTAATTCAATGGTTTCTACTTTAAAAACCAAAGATCCTCTTGGCGCATAAATATCTGAATTTCCAGAGACAACAACCTCCATACCTTCCTCTATTTTTACTCCACACATTCTATAGACATATTTCCAGATAACACAGTTTATTATACCTTCACCACTTTTATCTTTTAAGGTGAAATATACATGCCCACTGGCGGCATGTATCTTAAATTGACTAACCTCACCAGAAACCCTGATTTTAATTTTCTTTAAAACCTCATTAACTAAACTAATATAATCTGAAACTGATATTGGTTCTTTGATTGAATATTTCATTTATTCGTACCTTAAAGCATCAACTGGCGTTAGTTTTGCAGCTTTTTTTGCTGGAAAATAACCAGAAAGACATCCTATTAAAAAAGAGAAGAATAAACCAAAAAATATTAAAAACGGTGAAACATGTGCCTCGAGAACAAAAAAATCTCCACTATATCTTAATATTAATTCAACCCCCTTAGAAAGAAGTATCCCAAGAAGAGTTCCTCCAAAACCACCAATTAATCCTATTATTCCCGACTCGAAAAGAAATATCATTGTAATATCATTCTTTTTAGCACCAATAGCTTTCAATATGCCTATTTCCTTTGTTCTTTCTGTTACAGAAGTAAACATTGTATTCATTATTCCTATTCCACCGACCAATATTGCTATACTAGCAAAAGCTAATATTGCTGTTTGTATCGTTCCCATTACTCCCTCCACCATATCGGAAACTGTGTCGCTAGCAATAACAGAAAATGGCTTAGAGTCACTACCACTCACTCTTTTCCTAGTCTCTTTAAGAGAATCTTCAATGTTTTCAACAATAGAATTTACGTTATATCCGTAACCCACCTTAACCATAGCTATAGGAGTTCCTTCTCTTTTTCCTGTAACAGACTTAAAGTCATCTAAATCCATTATTATCATTGAATCATCTTGTTTATTACCTAGAGACCTTAAGATACCTGAAACTATAAATCTTTTACCATTTATCATTATTTCATTTCCAACTATCATTTGAGGGAATATTTCTCTTGAAACAATGTTTCCAATTAAAACTTCTCTTTTTCCTGGCCTAGGAAAATATCCATCAACTGTATCCCATCCCATATCTTCTTTCAATATTTTGCTTGCTCTTTCGAATGATACCCCTGTTATCATCACTGACTTTGCTTCATCAATATTCCTTACAATCTCTACAGACCAGGGCATAACAACCACATCCTCAACTCCCCTGGTTTTTTCTATAGCCTTAATATCCATATCACTCAATTCATTACCTCCCACAAAACTCATCATAAAATCTTCGCCCGGTAGAACCATTATTAAATCACTACCCATCATTCGGAGCTCTTTCATTACAGATTCTTTCAGTCCCTCACTTAAAGATAGTAAAGAAACAACTAAAAATATTCCAATAATTATCCCTAATATAGTAAGCCAACTTCTAAGAGGTCTTACTTTTAAATTTTTTAGTGCAATTTTAAAATAATCTTTATTCATCTTTTATTTCACCATCTTTTATTGTTATTACCTTGCTTCCATAACTAATTAATTCTCTATCATGTGTTACCATAATTATGGTTTTACCTTCCCTGTTTAAATTTTTTAATGTCTCCATTATTTTAATTCCCGTTTTAGAATCTAAATTTCCTGTTGGTTCATCGGCAACTATTATTTCTGGATTGTTTACTAAAGACCGAGCTACAGCAACCCTTTGATTTTCTCCACCAGACAATTCACCTGGCCTGTGATTCATTCTAAGCT
This sequence comes from uncultured Candidatus Saccharibacteria bacterium, assembly GCA_964452925.1. Taxonomy (GTDB): domain Bacteria; phylum Patescibacteriota; class Minisyncoccia; order Minisyncoccales; family CSSED10-335; genus CAYVNL01. The sequence continues at coordinate 2,836 of CAYVNL010000009.1, read as the reverse complement.
CTAGTCCGGTTTTTTTTAAAATTTCTTTTGCTTTTGCTAATGCTTCTGGTTCTGGTATTTTCTGAAAAATAGTTGGTATTAAAACATTTTCTAATGCAGTTAAATGATTTAATAAATTAAATCTTTGAAATATAAAACCAATTTTTTTGCCTCTTATCTCAGATAATTCGTCTTCTGATAGTTCAGAAATATTTTTTCCTTTAAAAATAATATTGCCTTTACTTGGTTTATCTAAACAGCTTATTAAATTTAATAACGTTGATTTTCCTGAACCACTGGAACCAATAATTATTACAAATTCTTTATTTTTTATTTCTAAATTAATATTTTTTAAGACATCCAATTTTATCTTTCCAAGGTTATATGTCTTCCAAACATTACTAAATTTTATCAATGGACTATTTATCATCTTAATATTAATACTTTATCTCCCTCATTAAGACCAGAAATGACTTCTACCATCCTATCACTACCCCTTAAACCTAAAACAACCTTAGTTTCTTTATACCTTTTCCTATCAATAACCTTTAGAACAGAAGAGTCTTCTCTTTCAATCGAATTTTCAGGAACAAACAAAACACCATGTTTTTCTTCTAGTGTTATAGTTACATCTGAGGTCATTCCAACCATTACATTTTTAGGAAGATCATCAACGTAAATATGTACCTTATAATAAACAACGCCATCAATGCTTATTGCTCCCGGACCTATAAAACCAACCTCTCCACTAAATTTTTGATTTGGAAAAGAAACTAGTTCTATCTCTACAGAGCTACCAATATTAAGATCTGAAATATAGCCCTCGTAAATATTAACCTCTACATGATAAGGTTCATCTGGAACAATTAAAGCCAATGGTTGACCAGGTTGTATATTTTCTTTTTCTTTGTGATATATAGAAAGAACTTTTCCGTCAAAAGGAGATCTAATTATCGAATCTTGTAACATTTTTTCTAAAGAAGCTACTTCATATTGAGCTTGATTAAGTTTTATTTGAAAAAGCTCAAGTTCATCTTTGTCTGGATCGGTTAGTTTATTGAAAATATTCTTTGACTCATTAAATGCAACGTTTAACGATGCCTCTTGTGATTCAGCTAAAGATATTTCTGAATTTGAAATACTTTTTGCTAGCGAAATAGAATTAATAGTGGATGTAACAGAAAAAATCAATTGATTAATATTGTTTTTCTCTACCTTAACCAAAGAAACTTCCTCTCGTGACCCCTCTTTATAAACAGGATCTTCAAGAACACCAATAACTATATCTAAATTATCAGATATTTCTTTCAATTTTTTCTCTGTCTCAGATAAAGCTAAATCAATATTTTCCTGATCATTGTAATCGTTAATTTTTAATTTTAAATCTTTAATTTCATTTACTATTTCCTCTATTCGATCTCTTGATCCAAGAACTTTGTTTGTTTCTTTTGTCCGAAGAGTTGAAAATTTATCATTATAAACCAAAGATACTAATTCATATATGTCTTCGGCAGCTAAAATTGATTTACTTAAAACAGAAAAATAGTCTCTGTACGCATTGTTAACTCTTTCCTCCGCACTATTCTTTGTATTGTTAAGATCTTCTAACGAAGATATCCATAAAAATTCAGCCTTTTCTAAAGAATCTTTAGCTAATTCTAGGTCTCTTTCTGGTCCACCAGATAAAAATCTATTAAATTCTATTTCAGCAGACCTTAAAGCTGAATTAGCCTTTAAAAGGTTTATTTTTAATTTTTCGTTGTCCAGAGAAGCTATAATATCTCCTTTTTTAACAGTATCACCTTCTTTGATCGAAATTTTCCCTAGCAAACCACTCATCGAAAAGGAAAGAGTTATTGAGTCTCCTTTTTTTATTTCACCAGATTCAAATATCTCTTTTGATATACTTCCTTTACGAACCTTAAATATTTCTTTTTCTGATCCAGATCTTCCAGAAAAAAGAAGAATAAAAAGAAAAACAAAAAACAAGGCAAAGAAAATCTTGTTCCTTTTTTTCTTAGGAAACCTTAACCATTTTATTTTTTGAATTTTTACCAAAAATAATTTTAATTTTTTTTTCATCTTTTTTAAAATAATTAGATAATATTTTTATTAATCTTTTATTCGCCCTTCCTTTTTCGGGACAATCTTTAACTTTAATGAAGTAAGTATTTTTTATTACCCCACTAACCTCGTTCTTATTTGAATTTGTTTCTACTTTTATCTTTATAATCATTTAAAGCTTAAATAACCAATCCAAAAAACCAGAATAATGTAAGCTAGGGCCCATCCTTTAGTCATTGGTAGATATTTTGAAATTAATTGAAATTTTGAAAAATACCAATCACTAAAAAACCAAGCAATAATATTAACAAAAAGAGCATCTAATAAGAAAAAATAAAATATTATTTTAATCATAAAGAAAGTTTATCATTACTTTATAATTCTTACAAACTTAAAAAATAACTTCTTTCTTTTTTATCAAACTTTTCAATAGAATATCTTAGTGTTGTTCTGTTCATTTTTTTTACATTTTCTTTAATAAAATCAACCAGTAAGCCTTTATCTTTTTTACCAACCTCTCTCAACATCCAACCAACTGCTTTATGTATTAGATCGTGACTATCAAGAAGAAGAATTTTTGAAAACCTTATCGTAGTTTTAAGTTCATTTTCTTTAATAAATCTTAGCGTTGATATGATTGCAATTCTTCTCTCCCATAAATTATTAGAATAAAGCATCTTTTCTAATTCTTTTTTATCTTTTCTTAAAAAGAAATCACCTAATATTTTTGGGGCAGATACATCAACCAGATCCCAATTATTTATATTTTTTATATTATTAAAATATATATTAA
>CAYVNL010000008.1:0-2000 GCA_964452925.1 uncultured Candidatus Saccharibacteria bacterium | reverse complement strand
AATTTTTAATAGCATAACTGGAGAAATAAAATATTTTGGAAAAAATATACCTAAAGTTGATGGTCATCCAGCTTTGCTAAAAAAAGAAAAAATTATTATTACCGATACATACCCCGATATTTTTTCCCAAAGAAATTTGCTTTATTATGATATAAAAAAAGACAAAACTATAGTGTTGGCTAGATTTAATGATCCAAAAGATTTAACCGGAGAATTAAGATGCGATCTGCATCCGAGGGTAAATAATAGAAAAAATAAAATTTGTGTTGATCGAATTTTTAAAGGTAAGCGTTGTATTTCCTTAATTCCTTTTAACGATGTTAATCTATGAAAATTTTCTATATTGCTGATGCGGTAATTCCTTCTCGTACAGCCAACGGTGTCCATATTATGAAGATGTGTCAGGCATTTGCTTCCAATGGGCATGAAATTACTTTGCTTCTTCCTAATAGAGTTGATGATGATTTAAAAATTAAAGATATCTATGATTTTTATAGTGTTAAAAAATGTTTTAAAATAATTAGGATACCTTATCCAAAAATTATAGGTGGAGTATTCATTTTTTCTCTTTTGAGTATTTTAAAATCTATAAGAGAAAGGACTAATCTTGTCTACACCCGCTTTTTATATGCATCATTTTTGGGTTTATTTTTCAGTTTACCAACTATTTTGGAAGTTCATTCTTCTGAATTTATAACAAAAATAGACAAGGTGGCTTTTAGTTGGATAGCTAAGAATAAATTAGGTAAAATAGTAGTAATATCTCAAGCGTTAAAAAATATACTCGCCAATAAGTATAAAGTTAGCAGAAATAAGATTTTAGTTGCACCGGATGGAGCCGATCCCGTTAATAATATTAAACCAAGGAAGTTAAAGAAAAAATCTGGTCAATTGATGATTGGGTATGTTGGTCATTTATATAAAGGGAGAGGAATTGATATTATTGCTGAATTGGCAAAGTTGTGTCCATGGGCTGAGTTTCATATTATCGGTGGGTTGCCTCAAGATGTAGATTATTGGAAAAAGGAATTATTAAAGCTTCAGAATATCATTTTATATGGCCATGTTCCTCATAAGGAAGTTTATGAATTTATGCTATCTTTTGATGCGCTTATAGCTCCATATCAAGAAAAAGTTAGTGTTTATGGTGGAATTGGAGATACGGCTAAGTGGATGTCTCCACTAAAGATTTTTGAATATATGGCAACTGGGAAGACAATTCTAGCCTCTGATTTACCAGTTTTAAGGGAAATTCTAAAGAATAACCAAAATTCTTTACTGGCTTTTCCTAGAGATATTGAAAAATGGAAATTAAATTTGGAGCGGATTAAAAATAATGGTAATTTAAGAAATAAATTAGGGAAAAAGGCAAAAGAAGATTTTAAAAATAATTATACCTGGAAATCCAGAGCTAAAAAGGTATTAAAATTATTACAATAATAAAATGATAAGATTATCACAAATAAAAGAAATAGCTCAATCAATAGTTAAAAAACGGTTACCTGAGTATCACAATCCCATTGATGATCTGATTAAAGAACCGATAACTGTTTTTACTAGCATTACCGGCGGAAAAGATATTCTCATTAATGATCAAGTAACAGAGGGAGCAAACTTCATCGCCTTTACTGAACAAAAAAGTAGTGTTTGGCATACAATTAAGCCTTACGATAAATTTAAGGATGATCGAAGGAACTCTCGAATTGTCAAAATTATGCCTCATTTATTTTTTAATTGCGAGTATTCTATTTGGATGGATGGAAATATTAAATTGAAAGTTCCCGCTAAGATGATAATCGATAATTTTTTAAAGGACAAGGACATTGCTTTGTGGAAACATGAAAATAGGGATTGTATATATGAAGAAGCAGAAACTTGTTATAATTTTGGTAAAGATACAGCTGAGGCACTAGGAGAGCAAATTGGGGTATATGCTAAACGAGGAATCATGCCTCATGGCGGACTTTATGCCGCTACAGTAATTATTAGGAAACATACTA
>CAYVNL010000007.1:0-12759 GCA_964452925.1 uncultured Candidatus Saccharibacteria bacterium | reverse complement strand
TTGCGCCAAACTTAGGATCATAACCTATCTCAACAATTCTTTCTTTAATGTCTTCGTTTATTATAAGGTTGATATTTTTATCTTTTAATTTATTTTTTATTTTTTCAAGGAAAAGATCTGTTATTTTTAATAAACTTTCCTTATCTAAGGGTGAAAAAAGAGCAACAGCATCAAACCTATTAATAAATTCTGGTCTAAATATAGACTCTGAAAAAAGAATTTTAAGCAACGCCTCTTTTACTTTTGACCACTCACCTCCCTCTTCTATGCTATCTAATATTATTGATGATCCTGCGTTACTAGTAGCAATTATAATTGAATTTTTAAAATTAATTTTAATTCCGTTACCATCAGTAACGTGACCTTCGTCCAAAATTTGAAGAAAAATATTTAAAATGTCAGGGTGGGCTTTTTCTATCTCATCAAGAAGAATAAGAGAAAAAGGGTTTTGTTTTATTTTGGTTGTTAATATTCCCTCATAATCAGAAGAGCCAATTAATCTTTGAATGTCATTTAGAGTCTGAAATTCTGACATATCAATCCTTATCATTCTGTCAACGGATCCAAAATAAACATCAGACAATGTCTTGGCTGTTTCTGTTTTTCCAACTCCAGTTGGCCCTAGAAACAAAAAGCTTCCCATTGGTTTTTTATCTGAAGATATTTCAGCTCTTGACCTTCTTAGTGCAGAACAAACCTCTTTAACTGCTTCCTGCTGATTTATAACTCTTTTATTTATTAGTTCTTCTAGGTTTAAAAGTGTCTTTTTTTCTTCTTGTTTTAAGCCACCAATAGGTATGTTTGTTTTTCTAGACACTACCATTGATATGTGTTCCGGTAAAAGAACCTTTTCTTTTAATTGATTAATATAAGCAATTGCTTCTTCTAAAATATTTACTTCTTTCCTTGGAGATGGGTCTGACGCCATATATTTTTGACCGCATCTTATTATTTCTTTTATCGCTTGATAGGAAATCCTTTTTTTGTTTTTATGTTCAACTTTTAAGCATATTATCTGCAAAAACCTTATCGTCTCTTCAATCGATATTTCAGAAACTTCTATTTTTTCAAAAAATGAAGATATGTGGTTTTTTTCAATTTCTTTTCTATAATTTTGATAATCCGTAATTCCTATAAATTTAAATTTTCTAGATGACAAATACGGAGCTATAATTCCGGATATGTCAAATCTTCCTGGCTTGCTATTTCTCTCCAAAAATTCGTGAATATTATTAATTACAAGTATTGTATTTCCTGAATCCTCAACTTCTCTAAATATTTTATTAATTAATTTTTCTATTTTTTCACTATCATTTATTGATGACACTAAAGAAGAAAGATCAAAGTCAATTATTTTTTTATTTATTATGTCTGGAAGAGACTCTCCAAAAAAACTTCTTCGAGTTAACTCCCAAATCATGCTCTTTCTACCTGTGCCCGGCTCCCCAACCAACAAAGCATTATTTGTTTCTTCTCTTGAAAGAATTCTTTCAAGGTTTTTAATTTCTTCATCGTGGCCAATAATTTCAGGAAACCCAGACTTCTTAAAAAGCTTTGTTAGATTGGTTGAAAAACGATCAAGTAAAACGGTGTACCCAGAGGCCCAATCTTTCGCTATCGATCCTTTTTTAATTAAATTTTTCCATTTCCAAAATTTCTTTTTATCTTTTTTAAAGTTTTTAATTCTATATATCCAATCAGAAAGATTCTTAATGTCGTCACTAGTTATTCCAGCATTAGAAAAAAGATCTTTCAATAACGGATTTTTGTTGGACGCAAAAACAATAACATCATTCTTTTTAAGTCTTTTACCTCCCCTTTTATGTGTTTCCCTTAGAGATCCTTTTATTAATTCATATAACTCATCACTGTCTTCGTCTTCCATATTTTTTAATTTTATCCTAGCCTCTGTTAAGTTAACTCCTGATCTAGAAAATATAAAAATAAAGTCAGGATCATTTAAAAGATAATATAAAAAAAGAGAACTGGAATTACTCTTTTTCTTAAAACATCTATATAGTGCTCTAGCGACCTTAAAACTAAAAAAACCAGATAAATTATATTTATCAGGATTTCTGATAGCCTCTCCTAAATCTACTTTTATTTTTGGATGCTTTGTTTTAAATTCAAAAAATGTTTCTATTTGAAAAAATAAAAGAGATAAAAATAAGAAAATAAATGTAATACCTATTAGAATATTATCTTTAATTTCTTCTATGAATATGGGTCCCATTAATATGAACAATAATGAAATTAAAAATAATATTAAAAATATTTTTTTAAAAAGATACGCTCTTCTAAATAAAATATTTCTATCTAATTTAACTGCCCTAAATATAGATGATTTTTTCAAGTCTAAATTATTCATAAATTAAAACAAAATAATATTCCTATAATTAAAAAAAGTATTGATATAAATGGAAGAAAAATCCATGCAAGAACAGTAATAACACCAATCATAAAAAGAAAAAAAGACACAATAATACCAATAAGTATAATGAACGTTCTCATAAAAAAACCAATTGTCCTTGATATCGTATTAGAAAAAAGAACTTCAAAAAAAACCTTTAGACTAAAGCCACCATCATAATACCATCTATACCTATGCCAATAAGAAAAAAGTGTTTTTATTAAAAATGGTATTGAAAAAAAATAAAAGCTAAAGAATAAAATATCCTTCCATGCCCTTAAAAGATATGAGGTTGACTGAAACAGATACCAGTCAAGATATTCAAAAATTATATTTTTTTTATTGGTTACCTCTATCATGTTTTTATTATAACAATTTATATCAAAAAAGTAACTACCTAAAAAGACTTGACAAGCTATTTCTCTTTATTATAATAGCTCTTGAAATAAGATAAAGGTCGATAAATTTCTGAACTTTACCTTAAAAAATAATTCTTTCCAAGATATTATATCAGGAAAGATCATTAAAAAAATGATTATTGAAAAAATAATTGATCCTATGGAAGATCAAGAAGAGGAACTAGAAGAAAATGAAGAAGAGAGTGATCTTGATGAAGAAGACCTAGAAGAGGACGATGACATTGATGAAGAGTCTGATGATTCAGAGGAACTCTAGAAAAAATCCCCGTATTAACGGGGTTTTTTCTTATATTTTTAATTTTATTTGACTAAAGTTTCGTTCTATTTGAAGCGCCCTATTAATCCCTTTAACAGATAAGTAAATACCACTCCTAGAGTCTCCTTTTATCAGGCCCTTTCTTCTTAAATCTCTAATGGGTCTATCAAGCTTTCTAAAGTCTGGATATTGAGGGTATTGATTTAAACAAAAGTTATCTGGGAAAAGATCGAAACATTCGATTGCTAAGTCTTCAAAAGAACATTTTTTTTCTTTTGCCCTTGAGTATAGCCCAAAAACTATAAGACTGTTTATTGGGATTTTTTTATAATTATCTTTTTCTGTTTTTATTTTTTTCATACTTTTAATATGTATAAGACTAGCAAAGATTAAAATAAAAATCTATATAATTGCATTAATTTATTTAATTGCTATAAATATTATATTAGTAAAATTAGCTAACATGCAAATATTTGAATTTCAATTTAATCCAGGTAAAAAAGATTATAAGATTGAGGTCTTATCTTATCAGATAAAAAATAAAAGCAAGTACCTTTTTGTTGTGGGAGAATTAAAAAACATTATACCCGGTAATGAAAATTTATTGTCAAAAACTACTACCTTAATTAAAAATGAATTTAATTTAAACCCCCTTGCTTCTGCAGAGGATTCTTTAAAATCTTCTTTGATTAAAGTAAACGAAAGCTTGGCAATAGAAATATCAAAAGATAATGTAAGCTGGTTAGGTAATCTTCACCTTTCTGTCGTGTCTATTTTTGACAATAATGTAAGCGCTTCAAAAATAGGAAAAATGGAATTATTTCACATAAAAGGATTAAAAATAGATGACTTAGATGGAAAAATAAAAGAAGAGCTAAATGAATCCAAACAAGAAGTATATGTAAAAACTTTTAGTAACGTTGTTTCGGGTAAAATTTCAAAAAATGAAAAAATATTAGTTACTAGCAATGAGGTTATTGGTTTATTAAAAAAAGAAGGGATCATAGATAAAATATTAAGCCTTCCACATACAACCCAAAAATCAATCGAAGATTTGTTAGGTCTTGTTAAAAAAGATTTATCTAAAATTTCAGGTGTTTTATTTTTATTAGACTTCAAAGATCAACCTAAAGATATTAATAAAAAAGATAAAAAAGAAGTTAATTTTTCTTTAAAAGAAGTATATCTACCAATAATATTTTCTTTTAAAAATATTTTTTTAAAAAATAAACATGAAAACAAAAAAAACCCAACGACAGGAATCTTTAATCGGATTAAAAAAGAATTGAAAAAATCGATTGTTTTAATTTTTCTTTTATTATTCTTTTTATTCTCGGGTTTCTTAATTTTTTCTCAAAATAAAGAGGTTGACACTGAAATAGTCGATAGCTTAAATGAAAGAAAGAAATCAGCAGAAGAATTAATTTATCTTGGTAATAAAAAGGAAGGAACTGATATCCTTAAAGATGTTTATTCAGAAGCATTAGAATATAAAAATCTTGATTTAGCTTTAGATATTGAAAATATTTTTTTAAGCCTTTTAAACATAGAAGAACCAAAAGAGGTAAGAGAAATAATAAGTCTTAATAGTATTGATTTTATTCCTGAAAAAATAATAACTACGAAAGATAATATATACTTATATTCTTTAAATTCAAACAAAATAGCTGAAATAGATCAAGTAAACCTAGAAATTAATCACTACTTGTCTGATATAGCACCAGAATCAGCAACAAAAATTAACGAAATCCCCTTCTTTTTTTCAAAACCAAATAATATTTTTAAAATAGAAAACCATGACCTAATAAACTTAGGCTCTATTAACGTAACTCAATCATTAGATCTTTATAATATAAACTCATTTTATTCTAATATATATTTTTATGATCTAAATAGTTTTGAGATTTTAAAATACAGTAAAGACTATTCTATAAAAAATTATTGGTTTAAAGATAACACAAAAAAACCAACCGACATTTTGTCAATGTCGGTTGATGATCATATTTGGATCTTAAATCGTGATAATAAAATATCTAAGTACTATAAAGGAGAGTATGTTAATGAATTTTTAATAGATTTATTTCCTTTTTCATCTAATTTTTCTGAAATAAAAACATCACTAAACGTCCCCTATTTGTTTATATCAGACAACAAATCTTTAATATTAATAAATAAAGAAGGATTGTTGATTAAGCAAATTAAAAGTAATTATCTAAATAATTTAAAATACTTTGACGTAATAGATGACAAGATATTTATTTTAAACGATCTTGGTGTTTACCAAATAACTATTTAAGATCTATTTGGGCTCCAGCTGCTTCAAACTTTATCTTCATCTCTTCAGCTTCTTCTTTTTTTACGTTCTCAGACACCATCTGAGGTGATGATACTGCAGCGTCAACAAGATCTTTGGCCTCTTTAAGGCCTTTTCCGGTTATATCTCTTATAACCTTAATAACTTCTATTTTTTTGTCTCCAACGCTCTTTAATTCAATATTAAATGAGCTCTTTTCTTCTACTGCATCTCCTTCTGGTGCAGGCGCTGAATTTGTAGAAGCTACTGCAACTGGTGCTGCTGAAACCTGAAATTTTTCTTCTAAAACTTTTACTAATTCTGATAAATCAAGAACTGACATTTTCTCAATCTCTTCAACGATTTTAGAAAATTTTTCAGGAACATTAACTTCAGAATCTTTTAAATTTAAATCTTTTTTTTCTTCTGTCATTTTTTTAAAAATTAATTATAATTTTGCTTGCTTTAAAACGTAAATCAAATTTCTTATACTTCCCTCTAATACATTAACAAAACCATAAAGAGGTGCATTAATTGTATTAATCGTTTTTGAAATTAATTCATCTCTTGAAGGAAGTATAGCTAATTCAATCATCTCTTCTCTTGTTTTTATTTTACCATCAAGAATACCAGCAACTATTTTTAATTTTGAATTTTTTCTAGAAAACTGGTGTATTGTTTTGGCTGGATTGATTTGATCTTTAAATCCAAAAACTATAGCTATATCGTCTTTAAGGTAATCGCTTTCAATGTCAATCTTGTTATTTTTGAGAGCAATATTCATTAAACTCTTTTTTACAACCATTATCGAAGAGTCTTTGTCTCTTAAAGATTCTCTTATTTCAGAAAAATCAAACATATTTAGACCCTTAAAATTAACAAAAATAGCTACTTTCTGGTTTTTTATCTTTTCTTCTAAATTTTTTACTATCTCTTGTTTCTTTTCTTTTGTTAAAGGCATTTTATTCCTTTTAAATTAAAAAACTGCGCAAAAGCGCAGACAAGAACGACCAAACTCTTTACCTCGAGAGGGCTTATATTTAATAAAAAGCCTCTTGTCTGCGGTAAGATAATAGTATGTTTTTTATCATTAGATGTCAACCCCCAGGATTGCTTCCATGAATTTTAATGTTTTTTCTGAGTTACTAGATGTTATTATTTTTCTATCAACAACAACATCCTCTTCTTTAAAAATAGCTTGAAAATCTTTTAATATTTTTACCCCAGATTTATTTATAGACGAACTCCAAACTGTTGCTTTTATGTTTTCTAATATTCCAGATTTAGCTAAAATAATTGGAGACTCAGACATTGCTCCTATTATTTTTTTATTTTTAAAAGATAACCTTAAAAGATTATAGGAGTCTTCGTTATCTAGGTGTTTAGAAAAACCTGGACCACCAATATAAATTAAATAGTCAAAATCTTTTAATTCTATTTCACTTATTTTTAAATTAACTCTTGCTTCTCCCCCACTAAAACCAACGGCAACACCTTTTTTATCACTTACGGTTATCACTTTTATTTTATTCGAAATTAAAAAATCCTTAGATAAAAAATATTCCTCATCTTTAAAATCGTTAAAAGATATTACGACAAAAGCTCTCTTTCTCATTTTAAGTATTTATTTTTTGCATTTATATGTTCTTGAAAATTTCTTGAAAATATAGTTTCCCCATCAAAAGTTGAAAGATAGAATAAATAATTAGTTTTTTGTGGATAAATTGCTGCTCTTATGCTTTCAATTCCTGGGTTAGATATCGGACCAACCGGAAGCCCTTTATTTAAATATGTATTATAGGGTGATTTTATTTTCGTTTCTTCTATTGATATCTTCGTTGTTGTTTTGCCCGTTATATATACTATAGTTGCATCAACTTGAAGAGGTATCCCCATATCAATCCTTTTCCACAATATTCCAGAAACTATTTGCTTGTCTCCATAGTCCCTAACCTCTTTTTCAATAATTGATGCCATTATAATTATATCAAATATATTTTTGTTTTGTTTTTTTATTTCTTCTCTAAGAGAGCTGTCTAACTTTTCGTTAAAATTTAAAAGCATTTTATCTACAAGATCTTTTTCTGAAAAAGAATATGACATATGATATGTATCAGGAAAGAGATAACCCTCAAGGCTCATATCGATTGGTTTATCTTTTAAAAAATTCATTTCATTATACTTTTCTGAATATACAAGATTTTCAAAAGATTCTTTATTTAGTCCGATTTTTTCGATATATTCTAAAATTTTAGAAATATTCCAGCCTTCAATAATAGTTATTTTTTTAAGAGCGGATTCTCCACGATAGATCTTTTCAAGTATTTGTTTTTCTGACATAGAAGTGTTTAAAATATATGTTCCTGCTTGAATCCTTTTCCTTTTTCCAGAAACTATAGATCTTAAGGCAAATGACAATCTATTAGATATTAGATTTTCTTTATTTAAATTAATCGATATCTCTTTAAATGTTTCACCCTGATAAATAGTAAAAACAACCTCTTTATGGTTGTTGTTTTTATTTGTTGTGTAAGATAAAAGAAGAAAACAAAAAATTAAAAAGATAAAGAAAAATATTATTTTTTTATTTACCACGTTTCTGTTTGTGAGTTTTTAAAAAGTTATTCAACCTTCCCCTACAAGAAACTCTATCTGTTATTAAAATTCCATTTAAATGATCTAGTTCGTGTTGAAATACTCTTGCAGGAAAACCATCAAGATCCATAACAATTAAATTATCGTTAATATCTTTTGCTTTTACCGTTATGTTAGTTGACCTTTTTATTGGCAAAAAAACACCTGGTATACTTAAACAACCCTCTTCTAATGTTTCTCTTTTTTTGCTTTTCTTAATAATCGATGGGTTTATTATTGCAACATCTTCTTCTTCGAATTTAAAAATAAAAAATCTTTTTAATTCCCCTACCTGAGGAGCTGCCAAACCAACACCATTATTATTATTCATGGCATCTTTCATGTTAGATATAAACAATCGTAAATCATCTGTTATTCTTTCAACAGGTTTTGATTTTTTCTTCAAAAAAACTAAGTCTCTATCCGTCGTTAATATTTTTAAATTCATAATTTTGCGGGGACGGTAGGACTCGAACCTACAGTATGCTGGTTTTGGAGACCAGTGGTTTACCAGTTAACCGACGCCCCCAACTAAAACTATTTTTTAGTTTCTTTGTGAGGTAAGTGTTTTTTGCACCATTTGCAAAACTTTTTAAGATCTAATTTTTTTTCTATATCTTGTCCTTTTGATTTTTTTACAAGATAATTAGTTCTTTTACATCCGGTACACTGAAGCTTAACTTGTTGTTTCTTTTTTGTAGCCATATTTTTATTTTGATGAGCCGAGACCGGGACTTGAACCCGGGACCCCTTCCTTACCATGGAAGTGCTCTACCGCTGAGCTATCTCGGCAAATCATTGTGGGTAGGGAGGGATTCGAACCCCCGTAGCCCGAAGGCGTCAGATTTACAGTCTGATGCGATTGTCCACTCCGCCACCTACCCAGTCTCATTTCCTGCTTTTACCATAAATAAAGAATTTCTTCAACTAACAAACACCTTTTTACTATATCTTATATATTTATATAATTCACCAAACCAAAAAACAAGAGATGATAATATAAATATAATTATTAATTCAAAGAAAGATAATGGAACAAAGTAAAATATTGGAAATAGTAAATATAAAGACATTAACTGTAACGCTAAAGAAACCGCAAGAGAAATCAAAATATATTTATTTGAAAATAATCCTATTTTAAAAAGAGATAGTCTCATTGACCTCATATTTAAAACGTTAAATAGCTGAGTAAAGGCCATTACCGTAAAAGCTGCTGTCCTAGCCTTATTAATATCACCATCAACAGATAAATGATATCTAAAAAAAGATAATGTTAATATTGCCATAATAATTGTCATAAATAAAAGAAAAGGAATTATTTCTTTAGACATTATGTTTTCGTTTTTTTTCTTTGGTGGATTATTTAAAACGTCTCCATGTCCAGGCTCTGCCGCTAAAGCAAATCCAGAAACTCCATCTATCACAAGATTAAGCCATAAAATTTGAGTAGCTAGTAATGGTAATTGTGAGAAAAGTAAAAGCGAACTAATAAGAGTTGCGTGTTCAGCAAAATTTGTTGTTATTAAAAAAGTACTTGTTTGCCGAGTATTATTAAAAACTATTCTCCCCTCTTCAACTGCCCCAACAATTGAAGCAAAATTATCGTCTATTAATATAATTTCACTAGATTCTCTAGCAACATCAGTTCCTGTTATTCCCATTGCAATACCAATATCAGCCTTTTTAAGTGCCGGGGCATCATTAACACCATCACCCGTCATAGCAACAACCTCGCCTTGATCTTGAAGTGTTGAAGCTATTTTTAATTTCATTCTTGGAGTTAATCTAGCAAAAACATTAACATTTTTTACTGTTTTCCTAAATTCTCTTTCATTCATCTTTAATAGATCTGATTCGGTTACAGCTTGATCATTAATACTATCAATAATTCCAACTTCTTTAGATATTGCAAGCGCTGTTCCTTTGTGATCTCCAGTAGTCATAATAACCCTAATTCCTGCTTTTTTTGCCCTTAAAACAGATTCTCTAGCTTCCGGTCTTGGAGGATCTATTATCCCAACAACGCCAGTAAAGATCATATCATGGACAATATCATCTGAAAGAGAACCATCTTTAGGAGATATTTCTCTATAACTAAGAGCTATACTTCTCATTGCTTTTTGAGTAAGTAGCTCTATTTTTTTATTTATCTCCTCTTTTTTTGATTCAGTCATTTTTACAATACCCGAATCAGAAAGAAAATACTTAGACCTAGCAATAATAACTTCGGGAGCACCAACTATACAAACTTCTTTTTTACCATCTTCTTTATTTTCATATAAAGATGCTCTATATTTTAACTCTGAACTAAAAGACATATCATCTAACTTAAGTTCTTTTAACATTTCTTTTTTAAGACCGGCTTTATCTGCTAAAACAACCAAAGACGCTTCTGTTGGATCTCCTATTATTTTATACTGATTTTCTTCTGTATCTTTTATAACTTTTGCATTATTACATATAGCCGCCAAGTGAATTATCTTATTTAAAACTGGCTCCTCTAATGGAGATATTTTTATTTTTGATTTATAAAAATCACCTAAAGGCTCCCATCCCCCACCCGTTACATCAATGTTATCTTTATCTGAAAAAATAATCTCTCTAACATTCATTGTATTCTGAGTTAAGGTTCCTGTTTTATCTGTTGATATAACCGTTGTTACTCCTAATGTTTCTGTTGCGGGAAGCCTCCTAATTATTGCATTTCTTTTAGCCATTCTTCCTGCCCCCAAAGAAAGAATTATAATCAACACAGCAGGAAGTCCTTCTGGTATTCCAGAAACAAGAGATGCTATTGTGAAAAATAAAACTTCTTGAAACTCTAATCCTTTAACAAAGAATCCTATTGCAAATATAAAAAAGGATCCTATTAAAGCAATAACTCCCATTTGTTTTGCAAGTTTATCGATCTTTTTTTCAAAATGATTCTTTTTTTTCTTTATTTCAGATATATCTTCTGCTATTCTCCCAAAAAATGTATTCATACCGATTGAAGTAACTATTGCACGGGCTTGACCAGCAGCAACAAAAGTTCCCATCCACGCCATGTTTTTTCTATCAGCCATAGAAACATCTTTATTTATTTCTTCTATTTTTTTTCTCGTTGGTGTCGATTCTCCCGTAAGAGAAGATTCAACTGTCCTAAAATTATTAGCCTCAAATAATCTTGAATCTGCTGGTATCTTATCCCCCTCCTCTAAAGATATAACGTCTCCCGGAACTAGATATTTAGCATCAATTTTTACCATTTCTCCATTACGATAAACTTTAGCATAAGGAACCATTATTTTTTTTAATGCACTTATTGCTTTATCTGCTCTATATTCCTGAATAAAACCCATTATGCCATTTAAAAATATAACTGAAAAAATAACATAAAAATCTATCATTTTTCCATAAAAAAAAGCTATCATTCCCGCAACAACAAGAATATATATTAATACACTATTGAATTGTTTTAAGAATATTAAAAAAGGATTACTTTTCTCTTTTTTGTTTATTTCGTTTAAACCAAAAACAGAAGATCTCTTTTTTGCCTCATCATCTGAAATTCCACTAGGACTAGATAGTAGTATTTTAAAAAATTTTTCTTTGCTATAAGAATGAAACGGCTTACCTATTATTTCTTTTTCTTCCATGTTTTTTTAAAATTATATTTTTTTTTCTTTATTTTTTCTCCAATTATCTATTTTTTGATGATCTCCTGAAATAAGGTCACTTGGAACTTTCCAGTTTTCTTTTATAATTCTTGATGCTTTTTTGTTTTTTATAATTAAATCTTTTTTATCTAATAGAAAATCTTTTACTTTAAATTCGGCTGGTCTTGTATATTGAGGGTATTCAAGAGAAAACTTAAACTTACCATTTTTAAAGCTAAACCTTTCTTTAATAAATGATTCTTTCCCAATAACCCCTGGAATTAAACGAGATATAGACTCAATTAGAATCATCGCTGGTATTTCTCCACCCATTAAAACATAATCACCTATAGAAAATATTTCATCTGCCATATAATCAGAAACTCTTTCGTCAATACCATCATATCTTCCACAAACCATAATTAATTGATCTTCTTTAGATAGTTTATAAGCTGATTTCTGATTAAACTTTTTTCCTCTAGGACTAAAAACAATTACTTTTGATTTTTTTACTTTTTTAATTTCAGATATACACCTAAATATTGGTTCTGGTTTAAGAATCATTCCCACTCCTCCACCAAATGGCTTATCATCAACTTTCTTATGTTTATCTTCTGACCAGTCTCTTAGATTATGAATATTTATTTTTATCTTATTATTCAAACAGGCCTTACTAATAAGACCTTCTTTTATATAAGAATTAAAAATTTCTGGAAAAATAGTTATTAACTCGAAAGATGTCATAATTAAAAACCGTACTATTTTTTATATAGCACGGTTTTTGCTTTTTTGTAAGATTAAAGGTTTAGTTCATCCAACTTACTAGATGACTCAACTCTTTCTTCGTTAACAGGCTGTGATCCTACAGGCTCTTCTATCTTTAAATTAACTCTTGCTTGATTTTTTAATCCAATTATTCTAACTAAACTTCTTATTGATTTAGCTGTAGCTCCAGCTCTACCAATAATTTGACCCATATCTTTTGGATTAACTTTTAACAAAAGTAAAACTCCCATTTCATCTACCTTTCTTTCAATTTTTACATCATCTGGATGATCCACTAAAGCCTTTATTATATATTCTAAAAAGTCTTGATCTGCAATAACTTT
>CAYVNL010000006.1:0-1807 GCA_964452925.1 uncultured Candidatus Saccharibacteria bacterium | reverse complement strand
TTCAGAAACATCGATATTCCCCCGCAACCTATCCGCAGCTTTCCAAAGCTCTTTTTCAAAATCTAAATCTTTACCAGCTTTTTCTCCAATTTTTGTGGCTTCTTCGACTATTTCTTTTTGCTCACTAACTATTCGCTTTTTAATATCAGCTGGCAAGGAAGCTTTTTCAACCACAAAACTTCTACCAAATTCAGCGACCTTAGTTTTGCCCTCTTTGGCCATTTTCTTTATTTGCTTAAGGGCAGCGACCCTGCTTATTCCAAGCAACCTTGCGAATTGGCTGGTTGTTATATATTTTTCTTTTTCCATAAAGTATTTGATTGTTTATAATACAAGGTTATCATATGATAACCTTGTTGTCAATGAATAAACAAAAACCGCCCTTTTGGGTGGTTCCGATCCGTCTCGGTAGAAAATGTAGAATGTAGAGAATGTAGGAAAATGAGGTCAGCCACCTTTTTTAGATCTCCATAGACTAGACCACTTCCAGTTTTCTGTTTTTTTAACTAACTTGGAAAAAAGGGGGTTAGGAGCATTCTTTATTCCTTTCAAATATTATTTTGAAAAGATTCCTGACCTTTTTTCTAATACATCCGCCTAAATAAAAAAGGTGGCTGACCCTATTTTTTAACCCATTTTTTATTTTTTCAAACTGACCCCATTTTTTCATTTTTCCCCTTAAATAAAAAAATGGCTTATAAACCATTAATAAGATTAGATTAGATTAGTTAGTTTAGTGTTCTAATTTCAAATCTAATTTCTCGGCTATTTTTTGAATCCATTTTTCATGCCGATTAACTTGATTTCCCAGCATCACTACTTCTTGACGATAATCTTCACCTTGTTTCATGTAAGCGTCAACTGCATCCAAGAGTTTATTTACCTCTGTTTTGGTAGCCATCTTCTCTCCAATATTATCTATCTTGCCGCTATTGTCTAAAACTTTAACCTGAAGATTGTCTATCTTACCGCTATTATCTAAAACAGCGACCTGAAGCTTGCCTTGCCCTTCTTGAAGATTCTTGATATCCTGTTCAATCCCTTCAAACTTCTTATCTAAATATTCAATTAATTCGCTGAAATCTTTGTCCATATATTTCTATTATATATCAAACCAAAACTCTGTCAACAGCCTTCGTGGACGTTATTGGAACTAAGATTAGAGAGGGAAATGTTGTATTTTCAGTGCCTGAGGGGTTTTACCCTACCCTTGGTTCCACTATAATTTGATATAGAAACAATAAATTATTTTATTACTTTTGTCTGATAATTTTACGGGTGATGTTAATGTAAAAGAAAATACAAGTGAAAAAGAAGGCGGTGATGAGAATAATAGCCATTGATACTGATTTTATTAACCCTAAAATTCCCATTACTATAATTATTAACCACAAAGATACAATTACTGCCGCAATATAGCGATTACTTTTTGTATAGAGCAATCTAGGTAAAGGTATCTTATGCCTGACTTGAATATTGAATTTATAACATAAATTTTTAGCTCTCTCAAAATCTTTAACTGGAATCATAATAGTATAAGCACTCCATCCAGCTCCAGCCGTAGATTCTCTGCCATAACTAGTTCCTGGATAAAAAACTTTGACTGGAATGCCTATCTTTTCTAGCTCTGGTTTTAATATGTCCGTCTCCGCAGACGAAAAACTCCCAAATCTAGCAAAATCAGTATTAACATCTTTGTCTTCCATTATTTTCTTTCCTTCTAGAACGTCTTTAATTTGCTGATAATAGTGATTGTAATGACTGTCCTCACTGTCATTAAATAACCAATTAAAAATATCGGGATATT
>CAYVNL010000005.1:0-9898 GCA_964452925.1 uncultured Candidatus Saccharibacteria bacterium | reverse complement strand
TGTCCATCATTAAAGATAATTTATTAAAAAAGTCTTTTCTTGTTTTAGAAAGATATCCAATTCTAGGAAGATTTATTGTTACAACGCCAACTGATCCTGTAAGTGGTTGAGAACCAAAAAGACCTCCACCTCTTTTGATTAGTTCTTTATTGTCTAGCCTGAGACGGCAACACATCGACCTAAAATCTTCTGGGTTCATGTCAGATTGAACAAAATTAGAAAAATAATTTATTCCATACTTAGCTGTTGCTTCCCACATTGGATTAAGACTAGGATTGTCCCAATCAAAATCTTTAGTTATAGATATTGTTGGTATTGGAAAAGTAAAAGGACGACCCTTTGAATCACCTTCCATAATTACCTCATAGAACGCCTTGTTAAGCATATCCATCTCTGGCTGAAAGTCTCCATAATTTTTATCTTGAGCTTGACCACCAATAATAACCGGCTGATCTTTTAAGAACCCTGGAACCTTAACATCTAAAGAAAGATTGATAAAAGGCGTTTGAAAGCCAACCCTAGTTGGAACCATGCAGTTAAAAAGAAATTCCTGTATTGCCTGTTTTATTTGTATATAGCTAAGATTGTCATATCTAATAAAGGGGGCCAATAAAGTATCAAAACTACTCATTGCCTGAGCTCCAGCACTCTCTCCTTGCAAGGTAAAAAAGAAATTAACAATCTGACCAAGAGCCGTTCTTAGGTGTTTTGGTGGTTTAGACTCTATCTTTGAAGAAACACCACCAAAACCTCTAGTTAAAAGGTCTTGTAGATCCCAACCGCAACAATAAGTTGCTAAAGAGTCAAGGTCGTGTATATGAATATCTTGCTCTAGCGCAGCTTTCCTTATATTCTCAGGATATATCTTATTAAGCCAATACTTTTTAGCCATCTTTGATACTGCATATTGATTTAAGCCTTGAAGAGAATAGGTCATGTTAGCATTTTCTTTTATCTGCCAATCAAGCTCTTTAAGATAACTATTTATGATTTCAACTGATTCATCAAACCCAGCAACCGTTTCTCTTACTTCTCTTCTTTTTTCTCTATATATAATATATGACTTAGTTGCATCAACTAAGCCTTCTAAAATTAAAGACTCTTCTATAATATCTTGTATCTGTTCTATGTTTGGGATTTCTTCTTTTTTAAACCTTCTATTTAGTATTTCTATAACTTTTTCTGTTACTTTTTTAGATATCTCTCCATCTCCTTGACCAGAAGCAGTAACTGCTTTATATATGGCTCCATATATTTTTTCTTGATTAAAATCAACCATTTCTCCTTTTCTTTTTTCTACTTTAGTAATTTTATTTTTCATATTTATTTTCCCGTAACATATCATTTCGGTTAATTATTTTTGTAAAATTAAAAAGCAAGTATGCTTGCTATCTATATTTTTAAGAAAATTAAAAGCCCGTTGCAATAACAGTTACCTTTATCTCTCCTTTCTTAAGCTCTTCTCCTTGAACTGCTCCAAATATTATTTTTGCACTAGAAGAAACTCTTTCTTTTATCGCTTTGGCTATTTCATTTATTTCAACTAAGCTTATATCTTCTCCTCCGCTAACATTAAACAAAACACCCTTAGCATTGCTAGGACAAAGATTTGATAGTGGAGAGCTTAAAGCTAAAGAAATGGCCTCTATAGCTCTATTGTCTCCACTAGCCCTACCTATTCCAAAGATAGCAGATCCTGAATTCTTTAATATTGTCTTAACGTCAGCAAAGTCTATATTTATAATTCCAGGTAAGGTTATAAGGTCTGATATACCACAAACTGCTTGTCTAAGGATTTCATCGCAAACCCAAAAAGCTGAATTTATTGATGTCTTAGATTCAATAACAGAAAAAATCTTATCATTTGAAACAGATATAAATGTATCTACTTTTTGTTTAAGTTTTTCCTCTCCTTTCTTAGCAATAATCATTCTTTCTTTGCCTTCAAAAGAAAATGGCATCGTAACAACGGCAATAGTTAAGGCGCCTATTTCTCTAGCTATTTCCGCTACAACTGGAGCAGCACCAGTTCCAGTTCCTCCACCTAGACCACAAGTGATGAAAACTAGATCTGATCCAATTAAAGATTGTTTTATTGACTCTCTGTCTTCTTCAGCTGCTTTTTCGCCTAGAGAAGGATTCATTCCTGTTCCAAGGCCCTTGGTAACATTTTTTCCAATTCTTATCTTATGATTAGCTTTTACCTTTTTTAAGTCTTGAAGATCTGTATTGACAGCTATTAAATCAACGCCCAAAACATTACACTTAATCATTCTATTGATAGCATTTGACCCTGAACCACCAACACCAACAACCTTAATTTTTGTGTTTTTTTCCATTATTAAGGAATAAGTGATTTAAATATTTTTTTAATTTTATTTACCGTTTTACTTAGTGGTTTAAAATGGTGGTCTCCCTCTGTTTCGTGACCCAAAGCAACTAAACCACAAGCAACCGAAAATTTTGGTTCATCTATAGGTGGATTGAAATTCAAAGGGTTTCCTATTCGACAAGGAAGTTTTAGTTCTTTTTTAACTAATTCAACTATTCCAGTAAGCAAAGATCCACCACCAGTAATTACTATGCCGGCTGGCAACATTTCATTTTTTGATATTTTTTTAAGTTCTTGCTTAGTTAGGTCTAACATTTCAGAAACTCTAGCTTCTATTATTTTTCTTAGAAAGGACCTTGAGAAAGATATTGTCTCTTGGGATTCCAATGACTCTATTGTTTCATTTTTTTTATCTTTTTTACTGAAAGAACAAGAGCCAAATTCAAGTTTTATTTTTTCTGCTGTATCAATATCTGTTTTAAGTCCTATTGCAATATCATTTGTTATATTATTAGATCCAAAAGGAAAAATAGATAGATGTAAAAGATTTTCTTCTTCAAAAACAGCTAAAGATGTAGTGCTTGCACCGAGGTCAATAATTGCAACACCTCGCTCCTTCTCTCTATTACTTAAAACTGATCTCGCAGAAGCCAATACTCCAACAGATAAATCATTTACTTGTATGTCTGCGTTTAGTAGTGACTGTGTTGTATTTTTTATATATTGAGAGAATCCTTCAATAATCAAAACCTCTGATTCAAACCTTACTCCTTCCATATCTAAAGGATCTTTAATTCCTTCTTCGCCATCAATAATGTATTCCTTGGGAAAAACATCCATTATCTCTCTATTTTTAGATATTGGAAAAGTTTTTGCTGCCTCAACAACTCTTTCAATGTCTTCAGATGATATTTTTTGATCGGCTCTAGAAACAGAAACTAATCCCCTAGAAAAAGATGATGTTATGTGGCTTCCGTTAAGATTTACATAAGCCCCTTGTATTTTTTGATTTATTTGAACCTCTATATCTTTAATACATTTTGATATCGTATCAGCAGTCTCCTCTGGGTTAGAAACGGTCCCCTTCTTAACACCTAAAGAAGGTCTTTGTGTTTTTGCTAACACCTCAAAATCAGACGTTTCTTCGTTTCTTCTGGCACAAACAACTTTTATTGATCCAGTGCCAATATCTATACCTGTTATAATATTGCTTGGCATAATTTAATATTTAAATATTATACTATCCTATTTTTAAAAAGACAAATTTAAAGATAAAGATTTTCTTTTTGCTCCATTACCTTTCTATCTTTTATTGATTGATGATCATAACCTAAAAGATGAAGTATTCCGTGTATTAAAACTTTTATTATCTCTTTAGAATCGTCTGGTGATATTAAA
Organism: uncultured Candidatus Saccharibacteria bacterium; assembly: GCA_964452925.1. GTDB lineage: Bacteria > Patescibacteriota > Minisyncoccia > Minisyncoccales > CSSED10-335 > CAYVNL01. Next base: position 6,168 of record CAYVNL010000005.1, on the reverse strand, counting down.
ACCTCTCCCATAAAATCTATTTCTGTTCCCTCAAGCCCAACACCATCGTGAACGAAAGACAATACATCTGTTGGCTTGTCTTTTCCTCTATATTTTTTATTTATTTCTCTTATTTCTTGACTGTTCAAAAAAACTATTGAAACCTGCCCACTTGTCCTTCCTTCTTTTTTTAAAATATTCTTTACAATCTTTCTAACTAATTTTTTTTCAACAGAAAAAGATGATCTGTTATTTATTAGTATTTTCATTTCAATTAAGAAATTTTCTTACTAAAGAACTAACCTCGGAACCATTGATCCTGCCCTTAACTATAGCCATAACTTTAGGCATAATCTTTCCTATCTCTTTTTCCTTAGACTCATTTATAACTTCACTAATTATTTTTTTTAATTCATCTATAGAAATATCTTCTGGTAGATATTCTTTTAAAATGTCTAGTTCTTTTTTTTCTTTCTCAACCAAATCAAGCCTAGCTCCTTTCTCAAACTCTCTTATCGATTCTTTTCTTTTCTTAGCTTCCGATATGAAAATATTGTTTATTTCTTCTTCTGACAAAGAACCTTGAAGGTCTATCTCTTTTTCACTAAAACCTTCTTTAAATAAGTTGTATCTTTTTTTCTTTTCCTTATCTCTTATCTCTGATATTAACATCCGAAAAACAGAAGAAGAGACCTCATCTTTTTCTTTTAAGGCCTTCTCAAGTTTCTTTTGTATTTTTTCTAAATTCATTCTATCTGTATTGCTTGTCTTTATTTAATCCAAGCTTTTCTTTTCTATTATACTCTTCTCTTAGTCTATTTCTTCTAATTGCTGCTTCTTTTTTAGCTCGATCACTTAAAGGCTTTTTAAAAAACCTTCTCTTGCGGGCCTCTTTAAGAATACCGCTTTTTTTGATTCCCTTGCTAAATCTACGAATTAGTCCTTGAGTACTTTCTTTCTCTTTTTTTTTAGTTTCTAGTGGCATGTTTTTTTGTTAATTTATTATGGCATCCCGGGTATGTCTCTGTTTTTTTTATTTTTCCACCCCCCGAGTAAGTGTATGTGTAGATGAAATATTTCTTGACCTCCGCCCTCACCAACGTTTACAGCAAGCTTATATCCATCTTTGCTTAGGTGTTCCTTTTTAGCACTTTTTTGGATAGCTATCAACAAAGAAGCTAAAAGATCTTTGTCTTTTCCTTTAAGTTGTTCAATTGACTTGATATGTTTCTTGGGAATAGCTAGTAGGTGTATTGGTGCCAATGGTTTGATGTTTTTAAAAACTATTACGGACTTATCTTCATAGATAATATCTGATGGAATTTCTTTTTTCACTATTCTACAAAAAACACAATCATCTGTCATTTTTTTGATATTCTTTTTTTTACTTCAGAAACTACACTTTTAATGTCGACCGTATCCTGAGTTCCTGTTTCCATATCTCTTATAATGGCCTTGTTCTCTATCGCTTCTTTCTGTCCAACTATTACTGTAAACCTTGCCCCAACCCTAGATGCTTTTGACATTTGAATCTTAAGAGAGTCTTTGCCAAGCATTTCACTAACATTTATTTTTGACTTTCTGAATTCTTCCATTAATTTTAAACTTTTTCTTTTTCCCACCTCTCCTAGCTGAGCTAAAAAAACTCTTTTATTGTTCTTTTTAATTTCAGTTATATCAACGTCTTTCATCGTTTGTATTATTCTCTCTATACCGAAAGCTGCACCAACTCCAGGAATATCTTTGCCTCCTAAAAGCTTAACCAATCCATCGTATCTCCCACCGCCCCCAAGAGCTAAAGATTTCTTATCTATATCTGATTTAAAAAATTCAAAAACTGTTTTATTGTAATAATCAAGGCCTCTAACTAGATAGGGATTTAAATTATAGGGTAATTCTAATTCATCAAGATATTCTAATGTTTTCTTAAAATGACTATGACATTCCGGACAAAGATAGCTTAATGTTTGTGGTGCCTCTTTTCTAACTTCTTGACATCTTTCATCTTTACAATCAAGAACTCTTAATGGATTGTCTTTTAATCTTTTTTTACACTCAGGACAAAGCTGTGATTGTTTTGATTTTAAATATCTTATCAATGCCCTGCGATAAGCAGGACGACAGTCTTTATCTCCAATACTATTTATTTCAATAGATACATCTTTTAAACCAATCTCTGAAAACAAGCTATAAGCCATTTGAATCATTTGTGCGTCAGCAACAGGACTAGAATCTCCTAAGTTTTCAAAACCAAACTGCCAAAACTGTCTATATCTACCAGCCTGAGGCTTCTCGTGTCTAAAAAACGGTCCAATATAATAGAGTTTTATTGGTTGTGGCTTAGTGAACATTCCATGTTCTATATAGGCCCTAACGATTGGCGCTGTTCCTTCTGGCCTTAAAGCTAACCGATCACCACCCTTAGTTTTCAATGAATATATTTCTTTTTGTGTTATATCTGTCTGATCACCGATTCCCTTATGAAAAAGGTCTTCTTGTTCTAATATTGGAGTATCTATCTTATTGAAACCATAGAAATCAGATATCTCATCAACTAAATTAGATATTTTTTTAAAATACCTTTGATCGAAAGAAAGGATGTCATGCATTCCTGTTGGTCTTTGAAATTTTATTTTTTTCATTTTAATAATTAGGTATATTTATTATACCAATATCTTTTATTGGAAATATTTTTATAAAAACCTTTCCTATTATATTTTTTTCAGGAAGTGATCCCCACTTTCTAGAATCAAAAGATACGTCTCTATTGTCACCCATAACAAAATATTCGTTTTCATTAAGATTTATTTCGTTTTTTTCAAAAGAAAAATCTTCATCAAGGTAACTTGATTCGTCTACCAAGAAATAGTTTTCATCGTCCATGTATATAAAAATACCTTCTTCTGTTATTTCCACTTTTTCGCCTGGTAGTCCTAATATTCTTTTAATGTGCTTAACAGTAGGATTTTGAGGGTAGCGGAAAACTATAACCTCACCTCTCTGAGGACTCTTAAAATTATATGAAATTCTATCTACTATCAAATAATCACCGCCACTATAATTTGGTTCCATTGACTCGCCTCTAACAATAAATGGTTGAAACAAGAAATAGCGAATAGGTATTACTATTGCTAGTGCGATCAAAATAACCTTAATTGATTCCCAAAAGAAAATTAATGTTTTTTTCATATACTTAATTGCTTTAATTCTATATAAAATTTTGTTTTTTTACAAGTAATGGTTATAATCATATCATGATAATAATAGGACTAGGAAATCCAGGAGAAAAATATAAAAATACACCTCACAATGCAGGGTTCTGTTTAATTAACCTCATAGCAAAAGAAAGAAACTTTCCTGATTTTGTTTATTCTAAAAAGTTTAATTCTGAAATATCCGAATCTTTTATATCAGAAAAAAAAATAACCCTAGTTAAACCTTTTACTTTTATGAATCTTTCAGGTCTAGTTGTTAAAAAAATAATTAAAAAAACTGGAACAAAAAAAGAAAATCTTTTAATAATTCACGATGATATTGACATAGGCTTGGGTAGTATAAAAATATCGGAAAATAGAGGATCAGCTGGACATAAAGGAGTAGAGTCAATAATTAAAGAGCTAAAAACAAAAAACTTTAAAAGAATAAGGATTGGGATTCTTCCAGAAAAAAAACCAAATAATCCTAATCTCTATGTTTTAAAGCCTTTAAAAGGTGAAGATTTAGATATTTTCAAAAAATCTTTAGATGACGCTATTTCTAAGATAGATTTTTTTGCTTCTTAAAATTCTTTTCTTTTCTTAAAATATTAGCAGCCGAAGATAATAAATCATCTATTGATAAGTTGTGACTATATTCTACGACACCCGCCGAAAAACTTATATTCGATCCCCTAACAACAGCTTTCTCTCTTAGTCTTTTTGTTATTATCTCTGCTTCTCTTTCTTTTGTTAACGGAAGAATAATAACAAACTCATCTCCACCAATTCTTGCAGCAAAATCATATCTTCTAAGATTTTTAATTATTTCATTGGATAGTCCTTTGATTAGTTCGTCTCCAAATTCATAACCAATGTTGTCGTTTGCTTTTTTTAAATCGTCGAGGTCAATTAATATTAATGAAAAAGTTTCTCCATGACGATTAAATTTCTCTATTTCTTCATTAACTCTTTTTAAAAATCCTCTTCTATTCAATAGTTCTGTTAATGGATCTGTTTCTGCATCTTTAATTAGTTTATCAATCCCATCAGGTCCGATTTTAAATACAAATAATAACGATTTTATAAATTTAATCATAGTTTAATTCTTTTAAAGATGATAGCTTTTTATTCTGATATGTCAAATAAATCATTGATTTTTTTGTCAGTATCGTGTAATCCTTGATATATGAAGTTAATTATAGTTGAGAGTCCAGCCAAATCAAAAACAATAGAAAATTTTTTAAAAGGAGAATACAAGGTAATCTCTTCTTATGGTCATGTTCGCGATTTACCTAAATCAAAAATTGGGATAGATGTTGAAGACAACTTTAATACAAAATATGTTAATCTACCTAAAGCTAAGAAAAATATTGATAAAATAAAAGAACTAGCTAAAAAATCAGATCTAATATTTTTAGCAACAGATCCAGATCGAGAAGGTGAAGCGATTTCATGGCACATAAGTGAGGTTCTTAAATTAAACAAAAAAAAATACAAAAGAATTGTTTTTCAAGAGATAACAGAAGCGGCTGTAAAAAAATCTATCTCTAACCCTAGGGATATCAATATGAAGTTAGTAGATGCTCAACAGGCAAGAAGAGTTTTGGATAGAATTGTAGGCTATAAACTATCACCTTTTCTTTGGAAAAAAATTGCTCGCGGTCTTTCTGCCGGTAGAGTTCAGTCTGTAACCCTAAGGTTTATAACCGATCGCGAAGAAGAAATAAATAATTTCGAAAAAAAAGAATATTGGACGGTTCAACTAGAACTGGAAGCAAAAGATAAAAAACCATCATTCTTGGCTCAATTAATAGAAATAAATGAAAAGAAGATTGATAAACTTTTTATTCAAAATAAAAAAGATGCAGACAGTATAATAGAAGGGCTAGAAAACCAAAAATTCGTTATCTCTAATATCAGAAAAAAAGAAACCAAGAAAAAAGCCCAAAACCCTTTTATTACTAGTACTCTTCAACAGGAAGCATATAAAAAACTAAGATTTTCATCAAAGTTTACCATGATGATTGCTCAAAAACTTTATGAAAAAGGTCTTATTACCTATCATCGAACCGACTCATATAATTTATCTACCGAATCTATATCTAAAGCAGAAAGTATCGTAATCGAAAAATATGGAAAAGAATATTGGCAAGGTAAAAAAAATATTAAAAAAAGCAAACTATCTCAAGAGGCTCATGAAGCAATAAGACCATCACATCCCGAGAAAACACCAGAAAAAATAAAAGATTTAGATGAAAAGTCTTTTAAATTATATAATTTAATATGGGTTAGGTTTATTACATCTTTAATGTCTCCGGCAATAATAGATCAGGTTTCAGTTGATATTAAAACAAAAAACAAGTTAACCTTTAGATCTTCTGGTCAGTCAATAAAATTTGATGGATTTCTTAAACTTTATTCATCAAAATTTATAGAAAAAAATTTACCAGACCTTAAGGTAAATGAAGAATTAAATCTTCTTAAGATAATGCCCGAGCAACACTTTACTCAACCACCAGCAAGATATAATGAAGCAACACTAATTAAGGTTTTAGAAGAAAAAGGAATTGGAAGGCCTTCTACTTATGCACCTACAATATCAACAATACAGCAAAGAAATTATGTTACTAAAAACGATGAAAAAAGGTTTATTCCAACCGATATAGGCATTATTGTCAGCAACCTTTTAATTAATCATTTCCCTGATATTGTTGATCAAGAATTTACGGCTAAAATGGAAAAGAATCTCGACGAAATTGCTGATGGCAAAGTTGATTGGAAATCAATAATTAAATCATTCTATCTGCCTTTTGAAAAAAATTTAAAAGAAAAAGAAATGATAATAAACAAAAAAGATATAACCGAAAAAGAAACTGACCAAAAATGTGATAAGTGCGGATCACCTATGATTCTAAAGATTGGAAGGTTTGGTAATTTTCTTGCATGCTCTAATTATCCTGAATGTAAAAACACTAAATCAGTAGAAGAAGAA
>CAYVNL010000004.1:0-1587 GCA_964452925.1 uncultured Candidatus Saccharibacteria bacterium | reverse complement strand
CGAGCATTGATGAACTAACAGGTTGTAAAAGGCCTGTTTTTTCATAATCTTCGCCAAATTCTATTGGTCCGAAACTGTTATTTACCCGAGGCATCCATTCTGCTAAAAATCCGGTGGCGAGATGAGTTTTATTTTTATTTGGTATTCTTCATTCTTTTCGTTATAAATAATTGGATCGTCTTTGAGACCGAAATGAGCCTTTAATCTTTTAGATAAGTCTTGTTTATTCTTCTTAAATAAATCTCTTTTAGCTTTATTTCCGGCATAAGTATTTATTTTAATACGGCCATTTTGAGTGGAGAATAAGATAAGTGTATTCCAGCTTTTAACATAGGAGGCATTTTGGGAAGAATTTTGGCGAGCATCAGAAAAACCAAGTTTTTCATAATAAGAATCACTTTCATTACCGTCAATTTTTAGAGTTATGTCATGATTATTTTTAAACCTGATCTCTATATTTTCCCAGTTCTCGGTTAACGCCTCTTTATATAGCTTACTGCCTGTATCAGCAAATTCATTGGCCATCTCTAACGCTTTAAGCCAAGACATAACACTTTTATTAAAATCTAGAAAAAACTTCTTATAATAGCGGGGCTTAATGAAAATATCAGCTTTAGCATTGATTATTTCTTTCTCCATCGCTTGAATTTTTTTAAGTTGTTCTTCGAGCTTACTATCTATCACCACTTTTCTTAGTGGCGCCATGCTGCCAGCCTTAAGAGCTTTTTGAAGAGCAGGAGCTAAAAGACTAGCACCGTCAATCATTTCTTTGAATAGGCTGTAATATGCCCAGTTATATGATTTAGTTGGGCTATTTTTAATCTTTTTCAAATCTACCTCAGAAAGAGCTCCATCTTTATCGTTTTCCTTAACTTCCTTGTTTAGGGCCGTCATAAAACCACCAAAAACTTTAGCTGATTCAATGGTGTTTAGGTACTTTTTAATTACCATAAAAAGACCAGGAATTTCTGCGGAAATTGATAATTTTTCACTGAGCTTAATTTTTTTGCGAGAAAATATAATCTTGAAATAGGCTTTATAGAACTCCGTTACTAGCCCATCGAGCTCACTCTTTAGTTGTTTAGTTTCACTGGTCATAGTGAGCTTATTTTATAACGTGAACTAGGATTAGTCAAAAGCAGGGAAACGGGGTTGATTGTCTATCTGTGGCTTCTCATTTTAGCGTCAGCTTATCGCCCATCAAGGTAGTACAAGTCTCCACTTTGACTGTCGCAAGCAATCAGACACTATCTTATTTCGTGCCGATAGATAATCTAAGGCGACGTTATCCGGTAATTTAAAAATTAGTCGTCAATTTAATTTTTATGACAATATCAGTCAAATCAAATTGGACAGGTTCAGAAAACACTTCTAATCTCGTCCGCAAAGAAATTGCGAAACGTTGGGGCGAAGATGAAGCCAAACGTTATAATCCGTTTGAAAATTGCTTAACCTTCAAAAGATGGTTAGAAAACGGATATGTAGTTCGCAAGGACGAAAAGGCTATCCGGTCTTTTATCGTCATTGAGAAGAAAGATAAAAAAACAGGAACAGTCGTTGAGAGACGACTAAAAACAATTTATCTTT
>CAYVNL010000003.1:0-3840 GCA_964452925.1 uncultured Candidatus Saccharibacteria bacterium | reverse complement strand
TTGGAACCAATATTGAAAGATCTCTTTCTGCGATAGGGGTTTTTTCAATTTTTTTATATTTTTTTTCTGTTAATTTTATCTTTTCTATTTTTGTTAAGTTAACCTCAAAAAAAGAGAAATCAGAATTAACCTTAAGTTTCTTTATTAAATTATTGGATGGAATTATGATATTACCAATAACTTCTGAATGATAAATCATGCTAAGCTCTCCTAGAAAATAATCAGAATTTTTTTCTTGAGAATAATTTATATCTAATCCTATTTTTTTAAAAATTGAATCTAAAATACCTTTTATCTTGAAAAAAGATGAACCAGAGGCTATTCCAGAAAAAAATCTTTCTTCTTTTGTTTTTAATCCAGAGAAACACTTTCCTATTTCAAATAAAAATATATCTTTATAGTTTTTTTCGTTTGTTTTTAGATTTTCAATTAACCCCGGAATTAACGAAGGTCTTAAATATTTTTGTTCTATGCTTGCGGGATTTTCAACTCGTGTTAATGGTGATAGAAAAGGAAAAAGATTAGATTGATCTTCGCTTATAAAACTACGATTGTATGCTTCTGAAAAACCAGAACCAATCATTAAGTCTATAATTTTTTGCTTTAATATTAAATTTTTATCTATTCTAGATGACAACATTTTCGTTTCAGGCAAAACAGGTTTTATTTTTTCATAACCGATAATCCTAACAATTTCTTCTATAACATCTTCTTGGCAAGACATGTCGTTTCTTCTTGTAGGGATAGTGACCTTAATATTTTCCTTAGACTCAATTATTTTAAATTCAAGAGAATTTAATGGTTTTTTTATTTCCTCTAAGCTTAGACTTGTCCCTAATACTTTATTTATCTTATCCTTACTTACGGATATATTTTTTTCTTTTTGTTTTATTGGATAATAATCTTTTATGCTAACAATCTTTCCTTTTGATATATCTTTGATCATTAGTGCAGCTCTTTTTGCAGCAAGCAAAGATAAACCAAGATCAACTCCATATTCAAACCTTAAAGAAGCATCAGTTTTTATTTTTAAAAAAGAAGAAGATTTTCTTATTTTTGTTTGATTAAAATTTGCAGATTCAATTAATATATTAGAAGTATTTTTTGATATTTCAGCTTTTTTACCACCTTTTATTCCTGCAATAGCAAGTGGTTCTTTTTGATCGCTTACGACCAAAGTTTCTTCATTAAGAACAAAATCTTTATTATCAATAGTTGTTATTTTTTCTTTATTTTTCGAATTCCTAACAATTATTTCTTTACCACTAATCTTATCTAGGTCGAAAACATGAAGGGGTTGGCCTGTTTCAAGCATTACATAGTTAGCTATATCAACAATGTTATTTATAGGCTGAACACCGCAAACGTTTAATCTTTCTTTAATCCAGGCAGGAGATTCAGCGATCAATATATCTGACATTTCTATTGCCACATAACGCCTGCAATCGTTTTTTAATATTTTCAAAGAAAAAGAATTTTTCTTTGTTTTGATTTTATCTTCTTTAAGTTCTTTTAATTTTTGATTTGTTATAGCAGCAAGCTCTCTAGCTATTCCTATATGGGAAAAACAGTCACCTCTATTTGGTAGAATAGATATATCTAAAAGATAATCTTTTTTAATCTTTTCATTCTTTTCAACCTCAAAAAGTTTCATAGTTAAAGAGTCAGAAACTTCTTTTATAGATATTTTTTTAGGTAAAAAAGATTGAATCCAATTATATGAAAATTTCATTTTTTTTAAAATTGTTGTAAAAATCTAAGATCGTTATTATAAAACAATCTAATATCATTTATTTTATATTTCATCATAATAATCCTTTCCCAACCCATTCCAAAAGCAAATCCTTGCCATTCATTACTATTAATACCAACATTCTTTAGAACGTTAGGATGAACCATTCCGGCGCCCATTATTTCCAGCCAACCACTTTGGGAGCAAACAGAACAGCCACTGCCACCACAAGATTGACAACTCATATCTATTTCGAAAGATGGCTCTGTAAATGGAAAAAAGGATGGCCTAAGTCTTATTTTAACATCTTTACCGAAAAATGAATCTATGAATTTTTGTATTACTCCTTTAAAGTTTGCTATTGAAATGTTTCTATCAATCATTAATCCTTCTATTTGATGAAAGTTAACTTCATGGGAAGCGTCTGTCGCTTCATTTCTAAAAACTCTTCCAGGTGCAATTATTCTTATTGGAGGATTATTCTCTTCCATATATCTTACCTGAACAGGAGATGTATGGGTTCTTAGTAAAATCTTTTCTTTATCTTTTTTATTTCTAATAAATAGTGTATCTTGCATTTCTCTTGCTGGATGATCTTTTGGAAAGTTTAAAGCATCAAAATTATACCATTCATTTTCAAGTTCAGGACCACCAACTACCGAAAAACCCATTCCTTGAAAAATTAAAATAGCTTCATTCATTGTTTCAGTTAATAGATTCGTATTTCCAATATTATTTTTTTCTCCTGGTAAGGTTAAGTCAATAAAACTTTTTTTATTTTGTTTTTCTGATTTAAAGTCTTGATATTTTTCTTTAATTATTCTTTGAATATCTTTCTTTAATAGATTTGCTTCAAAACCAACCGCAACTCTTTCATCTTTATCTAGGGAATTTATGTTTTTAAAAATTAACGAAATCTCCCCATTCCTATCCAGGTATTTCTTATAAATAAAATCTAGCCCAGCCTTATCTTTAGAAGATTTTATTTCTAGTTCTATTTTTTTTCTTAGTGATTTGATTTTTTTATTCATAGAATAATTTTATCTTAAAATCTTTGGTAAATCAAGAAAGTATTGACACTTATTTTCTCTTGTCCTAAAATATAGTTATAGATGATTGATGTGTCTACCAAACATATTACCATTTAAATGGTATCTCGCAAGAGACTAAATCTAAAACGAGAGCCTTCATTGAAGGAATTCGGGTGGAACCGCGGATAATAGATTCGTCCCGAAACGACAATATTTTTGTCGCTTTAGGACGAATTTTTTAATTAAAATAAAAATATGAATAATATAGAAAAAATAAGGCATTCTTTAGCTCACATTATGGCAGCATCAGTTAAAGAGCTATGGCCAGAAGTTAAGTTTGGTATTGGTCCATCAATAGATAATGGTTTTTATTATGACTTCGATTTTAAGGACATTAAGATAGGAGAAGAAAACCTTAAAGAGATAGAGCAGAAAATGAAAGAACTAATTAAAAGAAATATTAATTTTGAAAAAACAGAAATATTAATTGATGAAGCGATAAAAAAAGAAAAAAACCAAGAATACAAAAAAGATCTTTTAATGGGCCTAAAAAAAGAAGGAGAAAAAAGGGTTTCTTATTATAGTTTTGGTGATTTCAATGATCTTTGTAAGGGGCCGCACATTAATTCATCCAAAGAAATTAATATAGAATCTTTTAAGCTAAATAAAGTTGCTGGTGCTTACTGGAAAGGAGATGAGAAGAATAAAATGTTAACAAGAATTTATGGCATTTCATTTAATACAAAAAAAGAACTAAACGATTATATAGATTTTTTAAAGGAAGCTGAATTAAGAGATCATCGTAAAATATCTTCGCAGTTAGATCTTTATCATATAGATGAAATTGTTGGATTAGGTCTTCCCCTTTGGCATCCTAAGGGAGCAATTATTTGGAGAGTTATAGAAGACTTTTGGTATAAGGAGCATTTAAAAAATGGATATCAATTAGTAAGAAGTCCCCATATAGGTAATCGAAAATTATGGGAAAAATCTGGTCATTGGGGGTTTTATAATGAATCAATGTATCCTCCAATAGAGGTTGGTCAAACATTAAAAGATATTCAAGACAGAAACAAA
>CAYVNL010000002.1:0-16359 GCA_964452925.1 uncultured Candidatus Saccharibacteria bacterium | reverse complement strand
GAAGGAGGGGTTGTGGGGAATATGAGGTTGGGTAGAATAATGGTTGGCCAGTTGCCACCACCACCAGTACCTAATCCATATGAATGACAGGCGAGTCCTGTGTAATAGAATTATTTGTCTCTATCTAAAAAGCACAGAAGTTTCTGTGCTTTTTTGTTATTTTAAGTTATTAAAAAAAGAGCCACAAAATATGTGGCTTTAAGATTTTTTAAAATCTTTAATTAGTTTTTTATTTGAAAAAAAACTAATAAAAAAAACTGTGAAGCACAAGATAAAGTAAATAATCAATAAAACCATTAATAGTTTGTCCATTTTTTTAACCTCCTTGTAGTTATTTATATAATCAATTAGTTCTTATTTGTCAATTTTCTTGACCTTATCTATCAATAAGATATAATTAACTTAGACCCTACATTGTTTCCTTGGGAAAATCTGGTATAAGCGTTCTTTGGGAACTGGAAATGACTCCTAATCTGTGGATTAGGACTACGGTACCCACTTAGTTGTTTTCCCAGAGATCTTTCCCTTGGCATTGTGGGGTCTTTAATATGGAGCAAGCTTTCGTTTATTAACAATATTATTATAATAAAAAAACATCTTGAGTTTTCATAAATGTTTTTAATGAAAAAATAATAATAGCTTACATTTTATAGATTACAAAATACTTATGAATTAGATAAATTGAAATATATTCAAAATTAAAAGAGGTTAAAACCTCTTTTATTTCAGGCCGCCGAGATTTGAACTCGGACTAAATCCACCCCATGGACTCGTGCTGCCGTTAACACTACGGCCTGACCAAATTATTTTTTAGATATTGATTTAATACATCTAGTACAAGCCTTAATTCTTTTTCCTGCAAAATCTTTAAAAGATTTAGAAACTTTTTCTGGTACACTTATTTTTTGAAGATTTGGATACTTCTTTTTTTTTGGAGTAGGGTTGTACCTAGACATTAATTTTTTTCTTTGTACGGCAGAAACAGTTTTCTTACCGCAAACTTCACATTCTCTTGACATATTTTTTTATTTTAAATTATATATAGACTATACACTAATAATCTATTTTTACAAGAGTTTAAATATATGCTAGGCTTCTATTAATATGTCAATAATATTTATAATAGCAATATTAATAATGTCAGTTGTAATCCATGAAGTTGCTCATGGTAGTGTTGCTAATAGGTTAGGTGATCCAACTGCTAAATATGCAGGTCGGCTTACGCTTAATCCTATAAAGCACTTAGATTTCATAGGTTCTTTTTTACTTCCATTAATAATGATAGTTCTTGGATCTGGTTTTATCTTAGGTTGGGCCAAGCCAGTTCCAGTTAATCCATATAATTTTAAAGATCAAAAATATGGAAAGCTTAAAGTTGCTATCGCTGGACCATTATCAAATCTTTCCATTGTTTTATTTTTTTCAATATTAGCTAGATTAATTCCTATAGATTCGATAACCAGATCTAATATTGTTAATTATTTTCCTGAATTTATATCTTCTGGATTTTGGAGTCAAATATTTTATTTTTTCATTTTTATTATTTTTATAAACCTATTATTAGCAATATTTAATCTTATACCAATCCCACCATTAGATGGTTCTCATATTCTTTTCACCTTTTTTCCGTCATTAGAATATAAGTTTAAAGAGTTTTATGCAAAAACAGGATTTCTAGGAATGTTTATATTAATTTTTTTAATTTTTAACACGTTACCATATTTAATGAATTTTATATTTTATTTTTTTAAAATAATAATTAGCTAATTATATGACTAGGGTTGACTTTTATCTTTTTTTTTGTAATATAGCGTTCAGGCGCAAGGCGCTTGATTATTTTTTATACAAAAACAATGCCAACAATTAATCAACTTATAAAAAAGGGAAGAAAGAAGACAATTAAACGTATAAAAACACCGTCTCTTTCTTATGGCTTTAATACGGTTAAAAACAAGAATGCTGATTATCCATCTCCTTTTAAAAGGGGTGTTTGTGTTAAGGTTTTTACCGTTACGCCTAAGAAGCCAAACTCTGCACTAAGAAAGGTTGCTAGGGTTAGGCTTAGTAATGGTATGGAGGTTACAGCATATATACCAGGAATAGGTCATAATCTTCAAGAACATTCGGTTGTTATAATTAGGGGTGGTAGAGTTAAAGACCTTGCAGGAGTAAGGTATCATGTTGTCAGAGGTATGTTAGATACGGGTGGAGTAGAGGGAAGAAAAAGAAGTAGAAGTAAGTATGGAACTAAAAAAGCAAAATAATATTTAAAAAATGGGAAGAAAAACTAAAATTACAAAAAGAGAAATAAGCCCAGACTTTTTATATGAAAGTGTTTTAATATCAAAATTTATAAATCATATAATGAAAGATGGTAAAAAGTCAGTAGCAAGGAAGGCAGTTTATGGTGCTTTAGATATTATTGCAAAAAAGAAAAAGAATCCTGCAGAAGTTTTTGAAATTGCAATAGAAAACGTTTCTCCTATAACAGAAGTAAAATCAAAAAGAGTTGGTGGAGCAACATATCAGGTGCCAGTTGTTGTTGGCAAAGATAGGAGAATTAGTTTAGCAATGAGATGGATCATTAACGCATCAAGGTCTAGAAAAGGAAGACCAATAGAAGAAAAGCTTGCAGAAGAAATACTTAATGCAGCATCTAATACTGGTTCAGCCGTAAAAAAGAAAGAGGATGTTCACAGAATGGCCGAAGCTAATAAGGCTTTTGCTCATTTTGCTTGGTAATATAAAAATATGAATAGAGAGTATCCAATAGAAAAATATAGAAACATAGGAATAATTGCTCACATTGATGCCGGAAAAACAACAGTTTCCGAAAGGATTCTTTTTTATACGGGAATATCTCATAAAATAGGAGAGGTTCATGATGGTGGAGCTATTATGGACTGGATGGAACAAGAAAGAGAGAGAGGTATCACTATAACATCAGCAGCTACAACGTGTTTTTGGTCACCAACTGATAAAGAAAAAACAAAAGAAAACACATATAGAATAAATATAATAGATACTCCTGGTCATATTGATTTTACTGCAGAAGTTCAAAGATCTTTAAGAGTTTTAGACGGAGCCGTTGTTGTCTTTGATGGTGTTGCTGGTGTAGAGCCACAATCTGAAACTGTATGGAGGCAAGCAGATAAATTCATGGTCCCTAGGATATGTTTTATAAATAAACTTGATAGAACTGGAGCTTCGTTTGATTATGCAATTAATTCTATATGGAAAAAACTTACACCCAATGCGGTTTCGTTACAAATACCAGTTGGTATAGAGAGCGATTTTAAGGGTGTAATAGATCTTATATCAATGAAATTTATTTCTTTTTCTGGTGATTTTGGTCAAACGATAGAGACCAAAGAAATACCAGCAGAAATTAAAGATAAAGCATTGGAATGGAGAGAAAAGATGTTAGAAAAAATTGTAACAGAAGACGACTCTTTATTTGAAAAATATTTAAAAAAAGAAGAAATAACAAAAGAAGATTTAATGCCTGTTATCAGAAAAGCGGTTCTTGGATATAAAATAATTCCTGTTTTTTGTGGAACTGCTTTAAAAAACAAAGGAGTTCAATTACTTCTCGATGCAGTTTGTGATTTTCTTCCATCACCACTAGATGTTCCACCAATCGAAGGTAAAAATCCTAAAACAGGAGACTCGGTTGTTGTAAAACCAGAAGACACAGAACCTTTTTCTGCGTTAGCATTTAAGGTTGCTACGGATAATTATGTTGGAACGTTAACTTATTTTAGGGTTTATTCTGGGAATCTATCTATAGGATCCTATCTTTTAAATACAGCGACAGGAGAAAAGGAAAGAATAAGTAGAATTGTTAGAATGCACTCATCAGAAAGAGAGGAGGTAAAAGAAGTTTTTACCGGAGACATTGCAGCAACGGTTGGATTAAAAAACACCTCTACAGGACATACTCTTTGCGATGAATCCAAACCATTGATATTAGAAGAAATAACCTTTCCTGATCCGGTTATATCTATTAGAATTGAACCTAAAACAAAAGTAGATCAAGAAAAAATGGGAATGGCTTTAAAGAAACTTTCCGATGAAGACCCAACCTTTAAGATTAAATCAGACCAAGAAACAGGAGAAACTATAATTGCTGGAATGGGAGAGCTTCACCTTGAAATAATTGTAGACAGAATGAAGAGAGAGTTTAGCGTTGACGCATTAATTGGAAGGCCTCAGGTAGCTTACAGGGAAACAATAAGATCTTTTTCAAATGCTGAATCTAAATATATTAAACAGAGCGGAGGAAGAGGTCAGTATGGTCACGTACTGATAAAAGTTGAACCAAAAAAAGAAGGAGAAGGTCTTGAGTTTGTTAGTGAAATTAAGGGAGGGGTTATTCCTAAAGAATTTATACCAGCTGTTGAAAAAGGAATTAAAGAGGCTAGTAGTAAAGGAGTTTTAGCCGGTTATCCTATTTCGGATATAAAAGTTACTCTTTACGATGGATCTTTTCACGAAGTTGATTCTTCGGAAATGGCCTTTAAAATAGCTGGATCAATGGCTTTTCAAGATGCCTGTAAAAAAGCAAATCCGGTTATATTGGAACCAGTTATGAAAGTAGAAGCAGTGGTTCCAGATGATTTTCTTGGGGACGTTATAGGGGATATATCTTCCAGGAGAGGAAAGATTGAAGAAACCGAAGATAGATCTGGCGTAAAAGCTGTAAAATGTAAGGTTCCTTTATCAGAGATGTTTGGTTATGTAACTTCTTTAAGATCATTGACTGAGGGCAGGGGAAACTCTTCAATGGAATTTGAGAGTTATAACGAGGTACCTGTTCATGTTCAGCAAGAAATAATTGACGGAAGAAAGAAGTAGATCATTGATAGCATTGACTTTTTATAAATTTTTAATAGAATACTAAGTAGATTATAAATAATTATTAACTTTAATAAAAAATAACAAACTAAGAAATATTCTTGGTTACATAAAAATATGGCTGAAAAATCAAAATTCGAAAGAGCAAAAACTCATGTTAACGTTGGAACTATTGGACACGTTGATCATGGAAAAACAACCCTTACAGCAGCTATCTTAAAGACTCTTAGTCTTTATGGTTTTGGAGCTTCTGAAAAAGCTGTTGACCAAATTGATGCTGCGCCAGAAGAAAAGGCTAGAGGTCTTACAATTTCTATATCACATTTAGAATATGAGAGTGAAAACAGACATTATGCTCACATTGACTGTCCAGGTCATGCGGACTATGTTAAAAACATGATTACAGGTGCAGCTCAAATGGATGGAGCTATACTAGTTGTTTCTGCAGTAGATGGTCCAATGCCACAGACAAGAGAACACATTCTTCTTGCTCGTCAAGTCGGACTTCCTTCTTTAGTTGTTTTTATAAATAAGGTTGATATGGTTGATGATCCAGAAATGGTTGATTTAGTTGAATCTGAGGTTAGAGAATTATTAAAGAAATATGAGTATCCTGGAGATGAAATTCCAGTTATAAAAGGATCTGCACTAAAAGCATTTGAATCAACATCTAAAGAAGATGAAGCAACTAAACCTATTATGGAGCTAGTTAAAGCTCTTGACGAATATTTTCCTGAACCAGTAAGAGAAATTGACAAACCATTCTTAATGGCAGTTGAAGATGTATTTTCTATCGCTGGAAGAGGAACTGTTGCTACCGGAAGAATTGAAAGAGGTATTGTTAATTCAAACGAAGAGATAGAGATAGTTGGTCTTAAGGATACAACAAAAACAACGGTTGTTAGCGTTGAGATGTTTAACAAAATACTCGATCAAGGAAGGGCAGGTGATAACGTTGGTATACTGTTAAGAGGATTGAAAAAGGAAGACATAGAAAGAGGTCAGGTTATTTCAAAGCCTGGATCAATTACTCCTCACACTGAATTTGAAGCTGAAGTATATGCACTAACAAAAGAAGAAGGAGGAAGACATACACCGTTCTTTTCTGGATATAAACCACAATTCTTTTTTAGAACAACAGATATTACAGCAGAGGTTGATCTAGAGGAGGGTAGAGAAATGGTTATGCCTGGAGACACCGCAAATGTAAAAGTAAAATTGATAGCACCAATTGCAATGGAAGAAAAACAAAGGTTTGCAGTTAGGGAAGGAGGAAGAACCGTTGGAGCTGGTGTTGTAACAAAAATAATTAAATAGTAAGAACATTTAAAATGGCTCGGCAATTAAAAACAACGACTAAACCAAAGACAGCTAAAGAAGACTTAAAGTCACGTATTCACATTAGGCTAAAAGCATATGATCATAAAGTTATTGATAATAGTGCAAGGCAGATCGTGGAAACGGTTTTACGTCATGGCAGTGAGGTTGCTGGACCAGTTCCTTTACCTACAGAAACAAGGAAATATACCGTAAACAGATCTTCATTTGTTCATAAAGATGCAAGAGAGCAGTTTGAAATAAGAACACACAAGAGATTAATAGATATAATTAATCCTAATCCAAAAGTTATTGATGCTTTAATGAACCTAACTCTTTCTGCGGGCGTTCATATTGAAATAAAAATGTAGTTTAAATATCCTTCGCGAGCACGCCTAGACGACTTAATTAACATCAGTGCTGCGAGGTCGGGCTATGCCCGACTTTTAATTATCAATTAAATTTAAAATGAGCTTTATTTTAGGAAAAAAAATAGAAATGTCTCAAATTTTTGATGAAAACGGAAATATAATTCCGGTTACTTTGGTTGAGGCTGGTCCCTGTAAAGTTCTTCAATTAAAAAATAAAGAGAAAGACGGATATGAATCAATACAGATTGGATTTGAAGAAATTAAGAAAGAAAGTAAATTTAAAAAATCATCTAAAGGTAAAAACTTTAAATATATAAAAGAGTTTTTTTCTGAAGGAAACAAGCTTTCTGAGGGAGAGATCATTGATCTTTCTGTTTTTAACGAAGGAGACAAGGTAATGGTTTCGGGTGTTTCAAAAGGAAAAGGGTTTCAGGGTGGAGTTAAACGTTGGGGTTTTGCGGGCGCTGGTAATTCTCATGGAATAAAACACAACAAGAGAAAAATTGGTTCAATTGGAAGTGCTTACCCACAAAGAGTTATTAAGGGAAGGAAAATGCCAGGAAGAATGGGTCAAGACAGGGTAACTGTAAAAAATTTAAAGATAGTAAAAATTGAGAAAGAAAAAAATATTATATTAATAGAGGGCTCTGTTCCTGGAAAGAGAGGGTCTCTTCTTGAGATTCAAAAATAAAAATATGAAAGTACCTGTTTATAATCAAGAAGGAAAAGAGATAAAAAAGATAGACATTAAAGATGAAATATTTAATGTTGAATTTAACAAAGACCTTGTTCATCAGGTGGTTGTTTCTCAAATGTCAAATAAGAGACAATCAAATGCTCACACCAAAGACAGGAGTGAGGTTAGTGGTGGTGGCAAGAAACCTTGGAGACAAAAAGGAACCGGTCGTGCAAGACATGGATCAATAAGATCACCTTTATGGAAGGGTGGGGGCATAACTTTTGGTCCTAGGAATGATAAAAATTACAAGAAAATAATTCCTAAAAAAATGAGAAAAACAGCCTTGTTTATGTCTCTTTCAACAAAGGTTAAGGACTCAGAAATTTTTATAATTGAAAACCTTGAAACAAAAGACCATAAAACAAAAACTTTTAAACAGATTTTTCAAAAATTTTCATTTTTTGAAAAAAATAGTTTAATTGCACTTCCAGATCCAGATAAAAAAATAATACTAGGAACAAGAAATATATCTAAAATAAAAACAATTCAAGCAAGAAATTTAACTGCATTAGACGTTCTATCTTCTAAATATTTAGTTTTAACAGAAAGAAGTTTAGAAGAAATTAAAAAATAGTTTAATTATCATGGCTATATTAAAAAAGAACAAAACAAAAGAAGAGAAGCCCGAAATTAAGACCAATCCAGAAGAAACAAAAACAATCAATGATTGGAGTGTTTTAATTAGCCCCTATGTTAGCGAAAAATCATCTATGCTTGAAAATGAAGGAAAATATGTTTTTAAGGTTTCTGAAAAATCAAATAAACAACAAATAAAAAAAGCAATAAAAGACCTTTATAAAGTTGAGATTGTTTCTGTTAACATAGTTAACATTCCAAGAAAAAAGAAAAGAATTGGAAGATATGATGGACACAAGAAGGGGTTTAAGAAAGCTATTGTTAAAGTTAAAAAAGGTCAGAAAATAGATGTAACGTCAAAATAATAAGGGTTGACCAATAAGTTTTATTATGTTTAAATAAGCAAGCCTTTTTCAAAAAATGAGTAAACAAATACTAACAAAAGAAAGACCAGAAAAAAAGTTATTAGTTAACTTGAAAAGAAAAGCAGGAAGGAATAATTCTGGAAGAATTACTGTTCGTCACAAGGGAGGTGGAGTTAAAAGACTTTATAGGCTCGTTGATTTTAGGCAAGACAAAAAAGACATACCAGCTAAGATTTTGAGGTTTGAATATGATCCTTATCGTACAGCATATATTGCTCTTATAGAGTATGAAGATGGTGAGAAGAGATATATATTATCTTCTCATGGAATGAAAGAGGGAGATAGTGTTATTGTTTCAGAAACAACAGAATTAAATCCTGGTAATAGGATGAAGATTAAGAATATACCTGTTGGTACAGCTGTTCATAATTTAGAACTTGAACCTGGAAGGGGAGGTAGATTTATAAGATCAGCTGGTTCTAGTGCTAAAATATTAGCTCATGAAGGGAAATATGTTACAGTTGAGATGCCATCAAAAGAGATTAGAAAAATTCATGGAGAATGTTTTGCCTCAATAGGAATGATGTCTAATCCAGAGCATAGATATAAAAGAATAAAGAAAGCTGGATCTAAAAGATTAAAAGGTTGGAGACCTACAGTTAGAGGATCAGCGATGAATGCAGTAGACCATCCACATGGTGGTGGTGAAGGAAGGGCACCGATAGGGCTAAAGGCTCCAAAGACTCCATGGGGTAAAATAGCGAGAGGAGTTAAGACTAGAAAAAGAAAAAACACAAATAAATTAATTATAAAAAGAAGAAGGAAAAAGAGAAAATAATATGTCTAGAAGCCTAAAAAAAGGACCTTATATAGATGAAAAGCTTTTAAAAAAAGTTAAAGATTTAAAACCAGGAGGAACCCCTATAAAAACTTGGTCACGTGATTGTTCTATTACGCCAGAGATGATAGGTTTTGTTTTTGGTGTTCATAACGGTAAAGATCATATTTCAGTTAGTGTTACAGAAGACATGGTTGGTCATAAACTTGGAGAATTTTCACCAACAACAAAATTCGGAAGACATGGAGGAAAGATGCAAAAAGAAATTGAAAAAGGTAAAAAATAAAAATGGATATCAAGGTAAAACTTAATTATTTAAAAATAGCCCCAAGAAAAGTCAGATTAGTTTCTGATCTTATTAGGGGACAGAGAGTTGATTTTGCTAAATCAACACTTCAATTCACTGTTAAAAAGTCAGCGGAAAATATTTTGGGTCTTTTAAATTCAGGGATAGCATCAGCGAAAAATAATTATGGAATTGAAGAAGACAATCTTTATATATCTGAAATAAAAGTTGACGAAGGGCCAAAACTAAAAAGATGGATTCCTAGGGCAAGAGGTTCAGCTAGTAGGATACAGAAAAAAACAAGCCATATAACAATAATTTTAAAGCAAATAGAAGAAAAAGAAACTATTAAAAAGATAAACAAAGAAATAAAACCAGAAAAAGTTAGGGTTTCAAACATACAGGAAGTAAAAGAAGATGCGAAAACGAAAAAGTCAAAACAATCAAGAAAAAAAGATAATTCTTCAATGATTACAAAAGATAAAAATTCAAACAAGAGAATGTTTAGAAGAAAATCAATATAATTAATATGTCTCATAAAGTTCATCCAAAAAGTTATAGAATTAAAAAAACCGAAGACTGGGATTCCAGGGGATTTTACCAAAAAAAACTTTCAGAATATCTCAAAGAAGATTTTTATATTAGAGAGTTTTTAACCGAAAAGCTTGGTAAAATGGGACTAGAGAAGATTGAAATTGAAAGATTTCCAAGAAAGACAGTTGTTTTGATATCAACTTCAAGACCGGGACTAATAATTGGTAGGGGTGGTGAAGGAGTGGAAAAGACAAAAAAGGGGTTAATTAGAATGATTTTTAAAAAATTTAAAAAGAAAATATCCGACCAAGAGATTTCTATTGAAATAAAAGAAGTTAGAAATCCATGGATTTCAGCTAAGCTATCTACTGATTGGATCGCTCAACAACTAGAAAGAAGAGTTCGCTATAAAAGAGTTTTAAAGCAGGCTATTGAAAAAATAATGACAAACAAAGAAGTTTTAGGTTCAAGAGTTGAGATTTCAGGTCGTCTTGATGGGGTAGATATAGCTAGAAGAGAGTGGCTTCAAAAAGGAAGGCTTCCAAGACAAACAATAAGAGCCGATATAGATTATTGTCAAAGCTTTGCTAGATGTATCTATGGCTCTTTAGGTATAAAGGTTTGGATATATAAAGGAGAAAAATTCGAATAATATGTCTTTAATGATACCCAAAAAAGTAAAACACAGAAAATCCTTTAAAGGGAGGAGTTCTAAGGTTTCAAGAAAAGGAAATGATCTTAATTTTGGTAGCTATGGTCTTAAAAGCCTGGGATCTAAATGGGTTACTTCACGTCAACTTGAAGCATCGAGAAGAGCTATTGTTAGATATCTAAAGAAGGGTGGTAAACTCTGGATTAGAGTTTTTCCCTATAAACCAGTAACAAGTAAAGGTAATGAAGTTCCAATGGGAGGAGGAAAGGGATCTGTTGATCATTATGTTTTCCCTGTAACACCAGGAAGAATATTGTTTGAAATAGAAGGAATAAAACAAGAAGATGCTGTGAGTGCGTTAAAAAAGGCAGCTGATAAATTACCAGTAAAAACAAAGATTATAACAAGATAAATATGAAAATATCAGAAATAAAAAAAAGCTCAACAAATAATTTAGTAGCTCTTTTGTCTAAAAAAAAAGAAGAAATAAGAAAAATTAGATTTGATATCAATTCTAATAAAAATAAAAACGTTAAGGTCATAAATAAAAATAAAAAAGAGATAGCCAGGATAATGACCGTATTAAGAGAAAAGAAAAAATAATATGCCTAAACATAAACTAAAAGGAATAGTAACTTCAGATAAAATGGATAAAACCATTGTTGTTAAAGTTGAAACATTAAAAGAACATCCTAAATATAAAAAAAGATATAAATCTACAAAAAAATATAAGGTCCATGATGAGCTTAATAAATTTAAGATTGGCGACTCTGTAACAATAGAAGAAATAAGACCTTTGAGTAAAGATAAAAGGTGGAGAATTTTACTAGAAAAAGAATAAAAAAATGATACAACCCCAAACAATTATAAAGGTAGCTGATAATTCTGGAGCAAAAATTATTCAGTGTTTTAAAGTTCTTGGTGGAAGCAAGAGAAGATATGCAAGGATTGGTGATATAATCGTTGCTGCTGTTAAGGACGCAGAACCTAGAAAAATAGTTAAAAAACATGAAGTTGTTAGAGCGGTTGTTGTTAGGCAAAGGCAGGCTTTTAAAAGAAAAGATGGGTCATATATTAGATTTGATGATGTCGCAGCAGTAATTTTAGATGGAAAAACAAAGAATCCTAAAGGTGGAAGAATATTTGGGCCAATTCCAAGAGAATTAAGAGAAAAAGGTTTTGATAAAATAGCCGGAATGGCAAAAGAGCTTGTATAAAGTAATTACATCTGCTAACATCGTTTAGTTAACCATATGAAAATAAAGAAGGGAGACAACATATTAGTTATATCTGGAAAAGATAAAGGAAGAAAAGGTAAGATTCTTCAGTGTTTTCCTTTGAAAAATAAGGTTGTAGTTGAAAATATTAATTTAAAAAAGAAAAGCTTTAAACCTAAAAAATCAGGAGAAAAGGGTCAGATAGTTGAATATCCAGCACCATTAAATGTTTCCAATATAAAATTAATATGTCCTAAGTGCTCAAAGGCTTCAAGGGTTGGATATTTGATTAAAAATAATAATAAGGTTAGGGTTTGTAAGAAATGTAATCAAGAAATCTAAAATGAAAAACCTAAACGAAAAATATATTAGCGAAGTAATACCAGAAATGATTAGTAAGTTTGGATATAAAAACAAAATGGCTGTACCTAAAATAAATAAAGTAGTTCTTAATATTGGATTTGGACGAGATGCTGTTACTAAGACGGGAGACGAATTAAAAAAAACAATAGAAGCAATAATGAAAGACCTTTCTTTAATATCAGGCCAAAAACCATCCTTAAGAAAATCTAAAAAATCAATTTCAGGATTTAAGCTTAGAAAAGGGATTCCGGTTGGAGCAAAAGTTACATTAAGAAGAAAAAGAATGAATGATTTTATAGACAGAATGATTCATGTAGCACTTCCAAGATCCAGAGACTTTAAAGGATTAGATTTAAAAAACTTCGATAATAACGGAAACTTTTCAATTGGGATTAAAGAACATATAATATTTCCTGAAGTTTCAGCTGAGAATTTAAGAAGTATATTTGGATTTCAAGTTACAATAAAAACAAGCAGTAAAAGTAAAGAAGAGGGAATAGAGCTGTTAAGGCTTTTAGGACTTCCGCTTAAAAAAAATTAAAATGGCGAAAAAATCACAAATAGCAAAATCAGAAAAAAACCCTAAGTTCTCTACTCGCATAGTAAGAAGATGCTTTCGTTGTGGCAGAAAAAGAGGTTATATGAGAGATTTTGGCTTATGTAGAATATGTTTCCGGGAAATGGCTAATGATGGTAAAATTCCTGGAGTTAAAAAATCAAGTTGGTAAAAATATGAATACAGATCCAATAGCAGACATGTTAAATAGAATAAAAACATCCCAAGCTGTCTCAAAAAAGACGGTTAAAGTTCCTTTTTCTAATATAAAATATGAAATTACAAAGATATTAGAATCTAAGGGGTGGATTGAGTCTTCAGAAAAAAAAGGTAAAAAAATATTAAAATTTTTAGAAATAACGTTAAAATATGAAGACAAAAATTCAGTAATAAGAGATATAAAAAAAATATCAACACCAGGACAAAGAATATATATATCATCTAGAAATATAAAAAAGGTTAGGAATGGTTTAGGTATGTCCATAATATCAACCTCTAAAGGACTTATGAGCAACGACGAGGCTAAGAGAGCTGGCCTAGGAGGAGAGGTGTTATTAGAGGTATATTAAATATATGTCACGAATAGGTAAAAAACCAATTAAAATAATTTCCGGAGTGAATGTTCGAGTTGAATCAAACAGGATTTTTGTTAAGGGTCCTAAGGGTGAACTAGAAAGAGATATAAGACCAGAAATATCTATTGAGGTTAACGACGAAGAAATTATAGTTAAACCATTTAAAGAGACAAAAAGAACAAAATCATTTTGGGGACTATCAAGAACTCTTATATCTAATATGATAGAAGGGGTTGTTAATGGTTACGAAACAAAGCTTCAGATAGAGGGTATTGGATATAGGGCTAATTTAGAGGGAAATGATTTAAATTTACAGCTTGGATTTTCTCATCCAGTTAAAGTTTCTCCAACGAAAGGAGTATTTTTTTCTGTAGAAAAAAATATAATATCTGTTTCTGGGATTGACAAAGAAGCCGTAACTCAAATGGCAGCGAAAATTAGAAAGATTAAACCACCAGAACCATATAAGGG
The DNA here is from genome assembly GCA_964452925.1 of uncultured Candidatus Saccharibacteria bacterium. Classification (GTDB taxonomy): domain Bacteria; phylum Patescibacteriota; class Minisyncoccia; order Minisyncoccales; family CSSED10-335; genus CAYVNL01. The sequence continues at coordinate 2,642 of CAYVNL010000002.1, read as the reverse complement.
AAAAGGGATAAGATACCAAGGAGAAATAGTTAAAAAGAAGATTGGTAAAAAAGCAGCTTCATCTGGAGTAAAATAATATAATTAATTATGTTAGAAACTAAAATAAGAAGAAGAAAAAGAGTTAGATCTAAAATATTTGGAACCGAAAAAAGACCCCGTCTTTCTGTTTTTAGATCAAGTAAACAAATTAGCGCACAACTTATAGATGATGAAAATGGAAATACCTTAGTTTCCGTAAAGAGTTCTGATATTAAAGATTTAAAGAAAAAAGATAATATGTCTGGAAAGGTTTTAATATCTTATAACGTTGGATTAGAGCTAGCAAAAAAGTCAAAAGAAAAAAATCTTGACAGTGTAATATTTGATAGAGGAAGCTATATCTACCATGGAAGAGTCAAGGCCTTAGCAGATGGTGCTCGTAAGGGCGGACTAAAATTTTAATAATATTTTAATATGACCGAAAAAAACAACACACCTAAAGAGGTTGAAAAAAAAGAAATAGAATCCAAGATGTTAGACCTAACCAGGGTTGAAAGAATGACTTCTGGAGGAAGACGCCTTCGTTTTCGTGTAGTGATGGTTGTTGGAGACAGGAATGGTAATGTTGGTGTTGCAACAGCTAAAGCAACCGATGTTAGTGGAGTTATTGAGAAAACAACAAAATTGGCTAAGAAAAAAATGATAAAAGTTCCGATAGTTGACGGAACGATACCTCATCAAGTTGAAGCAAATTTTGGTTCTGCGAAAATACTTTTAAGGCCCCAGAAAAAAGGAAGAGGTTTGATTGCTGGAGGAACAGTAAAAATAATATGTGATTTAGCTGGAATAGAAGATATTTCAGGTAAAATCATTGGTAGAAGCAATAATAAGCTTAATAATGCTAAAGCAGTGATAGCTGCTTTTCAAAAGTTAAAAAATAATAAAAAAGAAGAAATTCTAAAGAAAGATTAATACTTTAACATGCAGATACACGAAATAAATTACATAAAAAAAAATAAGTCTAAAAAAAGAGTTGGTAGGGGAGGAAAAAAGGGTACTTACTCTGGAAGGGGAATGAAGGGTCAAAAGTCTAGGGCAGGCCACAAAAAAGCTCCTGTGATTAGAGAACTTTTAAAGAAATACCATAAACTTAAGGGTTATAAATTTAGTACTATAAAAAAAAGTATAGCAGTTGTTAATTTATCTGATATAAACAAAAACTTTAAAAAAGACGAAATAGTTTCTCCTAAGTTATTGGTTGAGAAAAAATTAATTAAAAAAAATATTTCTTCAGTTAAAATACTAGGCAAAGGAGAATTAAAAAACCCAATTACTGTAAAAGGGTGCTTGTTATCAAAATCTGTTATAAAGAAAATAGAAGAAGCTAATGGAAAAATTATAAAATAATTATGTCTAGATTTCAAAAAATTATACAAGTTTTTAAAATAAAAGAAATAAGAAATAAAATATTTTTTGTTTTAGGTATTTTCGCTGTTTTTAGAGTTATGGCAAATATTCCTATGCCAGGAATAAACCCTGAAAGAATGCAGTCTTTTTTTCAAGATTTAGGTATACTGCAGTTTGCGAGTGCCTTAACTGGAGGAGCATTAGATAGATTCTCTATAATAATGCTTGGGTTAGGACCTTACATTACCGCAACTATTATTATGCAGCTTTTAACAATGATATTCCCTGCACTTGAAAGACTTCAAAAAGAAGAGGGCGAGATTGGAAGGAAAAAATTAACTCAATATGGAAGACTTTTAACGATTCCTTTTTCCTTTATTCAGGGATATGGAATGCTCGTATTATTTCAAAGAGAGGGAGTTATAAGTTCAATGAGTATAACCCAAACATTTACCTCTCTTCTTACGATTACAGCTGGAACCGTTTTTCTTATGTGGTTAGGTGAACAAATAACACAAAAAGGAATTGGTAATGGTGTCTCTCTTTTAATATTTGCTGGTATTATATCTGACTTTCCTAATAATATATATAAAATGATACTTAGTGTTATGGATTATCCGGGAGCAATACAATCTTATATATTATTATTTTTAATGGCATTAATAACAATTGTTGGAGTAGTTTTCTTTAACGAAGCAAGGAGAAATATACAAATATCTTACGCTAAAAGAGTTAGAGGAACAAAACTTTATGGCGGTTCTTCAACTTATCTTCCATTAAACCTTAATCCGGCAGGAGTAATACCTATTATATTTGCTTTTGCTATAGCGTTCATACCTTCAATGATAGGTCAATTTTTATCAGGTTCTGGGGGTGTTATTGGGTCCATCGCTATTTTCATTGTAAATTCTTTTAATAGTTTATGGGTATTGGGTTCATTGATATTTATACTAGTTTTTGCTTTTACTTATTTTTATACTGCCGTAACATTTGATCCTAAAAATGTTTCTGAAAATCTACAAAAAATGGGAGGGTTTATTCCAGGAATAAGACCAGGAAATCCAACCACCAAACATCTCAACTATGTTTTAAATAGAACCTTGTTTTTAGGAGCCTTTTTCTTAGGAGTTATTGCAGTGATGCCTTGGATTGTTCAAGGATTAATTCAAACTATAACAGGAGAAAAAATAGAGGGCTTTGAATTTTTAATAGGAGGGGCCTCAGTTTTAATTATAGTTAGTGTTGTTTTAGAAACA
>CAYVNL010000001.1:0-1757 GCA_964452925.1 uncultured Candidatus Saccharibacteria bacterium | reverse complement strand
CCTTAGTGATAGGTTTTTGATGACAAGCGTAATTTTTGCGCTTACGGGTGCAAAAATAGTAAGTATAACTTTTCAACTCTTTGGTATATTTAATAACCTTATGTTTTAAGTCGGCCGTTATTAAGCAGCCACATTCTTTACAATGTATTAACCCAGTATAAGCAAAATCCTTTTTTTGATTCCGTGGCTTTCCGTCTCGTCCCATAATAACTTGAATCTTATCGTATTCTTCCAGGCTAATCATTGGCTTGTGCTTGCCTTGATTTTCTTTACCGCCGTAATTGATAATACCGGCATAAAAAGGATTGGTAAAAACACGATATAAAGAACTTCTTGACATTGGTCCACCGCCCCAGCTTTTTATTCTTTTAGTCTTAAAGCCCCATTCGTTATTTAACTTATCTAATACTTCGGGAACGGAATAAGCGCCAGTTAGCATAACGTCAAAAGCCTTTCTTAAAAGCAGAAACTTAGCTTTATCAATTATTATCGTGCTTAAGCCTTTTATCTCTTCACGTTTATTTAAATAACCTTCGGGCGCTTTATTTGGTTGCCAACCCATTTCAAATTTCTTTTCAAGTCCTCGTTTAACATCCTTGCCTAATTTCGAAGAAAAATATTGTGATTGACTAAGTGCCATTTGAAGCATCATTATTCCCTCTGGAGAATTATCGAAGTTATAAGAACCGAATTTTAAGTCTTTAATCAAACCAGTACGAACCATGTAAGTAATGGTTGAGGCGTCTATTTCGTTGCGGCTTAATCTGTCCGGATGCCAGGAGATTATTCCTTGCGCCTCTCCCCTTGATATTCGCTTGATCATTTGAGCGAAGACGGGACGACTGTAGGGCTTGAAGGCGGTATGCTTTTCAACTAGAACCTCAACAATATCTAAGCCATTAAAAAATTCTTTAACCTTGTCTTTTTGGCTATCAATAGACAGGGCTTGACGTTCGTCGCCCTCAGTAGATTTTCGCACATAAGCAAAGTATTTAGTTTTATCTGTTGGGGTTTTCATACTTATTTTTTTTAACCAGTTTGTAATTCCAAAAAATATTAGTTAAATCGTCTCTAATATCTTTTAGCACTTTGGCTTTGTCCTCTCTGTCAAAACGTTCGTCGAGTAATTCAAAATCAATCCGAATATCATTTAAAGCTTCGGCCATATTTAACAAGGTATTACCAGCCAGGTTTGATTTTGTGATTTTTGGTTTTTTCATAACAAAAAGGGACGGCCCTGGACGCCCAATAAAACATTGCCAAAGGCAACACTCATCGGCAGAACCGCCCCTTTCTGGGGAAGAGTGTTGTAATCCATTGGCATTATGTATTTTATTAGACGTCATTGTTATATTATCATAACCATTTATTTTTTCAAGGTTTACAAATCCCCAGTTCTTCGGCGTCTCTCTTGGACACGCTTGAAATCCTCGGGAGTCATTGGCTTATAAATGGCACTAAGTAAAAGAACTAACTGCAGACACTGCTCGAACGCTTCTTGATACGAAATCTTTTCGTGGAAAGTTTTTTCGTAGACGCTGATAAATTTATCAACGTGCTCTTTTTTAACTTTCATACTAGCACGGAAACTATGTTTATTTTTCAAAAGGTAAATTTAGAAACCGTAAAAACGGTATTGAATCTTGCCTAGCCAATCGGAGCGATAACTTTTCTCAAACAAGGGCGGAATATTGCCAATCGCATTTTTAATGAATTCTTTTACTTCTTTAAAAACGGTAATAATAATTGGCTGATCG